>NZ_JBEXMT010000015.1:0-223917 GCF_040610675.1 Nonomuraea sp. NPDC003804 | reverse complement strand
ACGGCGGCGGGTGTGGCGGTGGAGAACGCCCGGCTGTACGAGGAGACGCGGCGCCGGGAGACGTGGTTGCAGGCCTCCTCGGAGATCACCACCAGTCTGCTGTCGGGAGCCGCCTCGCACGACGTGCTCCGCATGCTCGCCGCCAGCGCCCGCAGGATGACCGGCGCCGACGCGGCCATGGTCCTGCTGCCCGAGGCGCCAGGGGAGGGACTGTCGGTGGCCGTCGCCGAGGGCGAGGACGCCGAGGACCTGCTCGGCACCGGCTTCCCGCTGGAGGGAAGCGCCGTCGGCGCCGTCTACACCAACGGGGAGTCCAGGCTCGAGAAGAGCATGCACGACTCCTCCGGCCCTGACGCGCCCGGCCTGCTGGTGCCGCTGGGCACGGCGCTCCCGGTGCGCGGCGTGCTGGCCCTGGTCAAGCAGCCCGGCCGGATGCCGTTCACCGGCGCGGACGTGGAGATGCTCGGCTCCTTCGCCGCGCAGGCAGCGCTGGCCTTCGAACTGGCCGAGACGCGCAAGGACGCCGAACGGCTCGGCCTGCTGGAGGACCGCGACCGCATCGCCAAGGACCTGCACGACGTGGTCATCCAGCGGCTGTTCGCCGTCGCCATGACGCTGATGGGCGCGGTACGGCTGGTCGAGCACCCGGAGGCGGCCGACCGCGTGCAGCACGCGATCGACGAGCTCGACGAGACCATCAGGCAGATCCGCTCGACCATCTTCGCCCTGCAGGTGCCGCGCGATTCCGGCTCGCCCAGCCTGCGGGCCCGCGTCGTCGACCTCGTCGAGAACGCGCGCGGTCACCTCGGGTTCATGCCCGGCCTGCGCATGGAGGGCCCGCTCGACCACCAGGTGCCGGAGGAGGTCGCCGCCCACCTGCTGGCGGTGCTGCGCGAAGCGCTGTCCAACGTCGTCCGCCATGCCAAGGCCTCCAGAGCGGAGGTGTCGGTCGAGATCGCCGACGGCACGCTCACGCTCGTGGTGCAGGACGACGGCGTGGGGATGGGCGACGGCGGTCACCGCAGCGGCCTGCGCAACCTGGAGGACCGCGCCGCCCAGCTCAACGGCGTGCTGGAGGTCGAGGAGCCGGCCGGCGGCGGCACGCGGATCTGCTGGCGGGTCCCGCTCTGAACCCCCCGCCCGGCGCCTCCCGGCGCGGCGCGCGTCAGCGCCCGCGATCGGCCTTCAACCTGGCGGCCATGGCCGCGACCTGAGTACGGCGCTGCAGGTTGAGCTTGCCGAGCAGGTTGGAGACGTAGTTCTTGACGGTCTTCTCCGCCAGGTGCAGCCGCTGCCCGATCTGCCGGTTGGTGAGGCCCTCGCCGATCAGCTCCAGGATGTGGCGCTCCTGCTCCGACAGCGCCTTGAGCGGGTCGGTCCGGTCGGCCTGCTCGCGCAGCCGCTGCAGCATCGTCGCGGTCGTCTGCGGATCGAGCAGCGACTGCCCCTTCGCCACCGTGCGCACCGCGCCGACCAGGTCGGAGCCATGGATCTGCTTGAGCACGTACCCCGCGGCGCCCGCCATGACGGCCTCGAACAGCGCGTCGTCGTCGGCGTAGGAGGTCAGCATCAGGCACTGCAGTTCGGGCATCTGCGAGCGGACCTCGCGGCAGACGTCGACGCCGTCGCCGTCCGGCAGGCGCACGTCGAGGACCGCCACGTCGGGCCGGAGCGCGGGGATACGAGCCAGGGCCGAGGACGCGGTGCCCGCCTCGCCGACCACCTCGATGTCGTCCTCGGACTCCAGCAGGGCGGCGACGCCCCGTCGTACCACCTCGTGATCGTCGAGGAGGAACACGCGAATCATGATGCCGACGCTATCCATTCGGCATGGGCGCTGGTAGGGACCAAAGTCCCGGACACTTCGGCGAGGGTGGCGCCACAGGTGCCAGATCGAAGGGTTGAAATGACGCCATGATGGCGCCATAGTGATGCCATGCACCTCACGCCGTATGTCGACCGCCTCCACCACGAGCTCGCCGCCTCCGCGGAGGCGGCCGGCGAGGACGCCCGCGCGCTCGCCGAGCGGCTCGTCGTCCCGCTCGACTCCACCGCCAGGCTCGTCCTCCTCGAGGCGCTCTCGAGGGCCGCCGTCGAGATCACCCGTGATCTCGCGCCGGGCTCGGTCGAGCTGCGCCTGCGCGGCCGGGATCCCTGCTTCGTCGTGACGCCGCCGCCGGGCGGCCCCGCCGTACCGCCCGGCTCCCACCCGTCCGCCCTCTCCTCGACCTTCCCGCCTGCTACCTCGCCCGCCGACGGCGAGGAGAGCGGCACCTCGCGGATCTCCCCTGCGCGTCCCCGACCCGCTCAAGCACCGCATCGAGACGGCCGCCGGCGGTGAAGGGCTGTCGGTCAACGCCTGGCTCGTCCGCGCGGTCGGCGCCGCGCTCGACCGCGACGGCGGGCGGCGGCACACCGGCTGGGTGCGCTGAAAGCCGCCCGCTCTCCCTCCCCGACTCCCCCGAAAGGGCCTGAACGTGTCCGAACACGCCGGCCGAGACCCCCGCCGCTGGTGGGTCCTCGTCGTCCTCTGCCTGAGCCTGATGGTGCTGGTCATCGACACCACCGTGCTCAACGTCGCCATCCCGTCACTGATGACCGACCTCGGCGCCACCCCCTCCGACATCCAGTGGATCATCAACGCCTACGTGCTGGTCTACGCCGGTCTGCTGCTCACCACGGGCAACCTGTCCGACCGGTACGGCAGGCGCCGCCTGCTCGTCCTCGGCCTGGCCGTGTTCGGCGGCGCCTCCCTGCTGGCCACGCTGGCGACGCAGCCGTGGCACCTGATCTCCGCCCGCGCCCTGATGGGCGTCGGTGGCGCCATGTTGATGCCATCCACGCTGTCCATCCTGATCACCACGTTCGAGGACGACGAGCGGCGCAAGGCCATGGCCGCCTGGAGCGTCGTGGCGACGGTCGGCGTGATCGGCGGGCCGACCCTCGGCGGGTTCCTGATCGAGCGCTTCTCGTGGAACTCGGTGTTCCTGCTCAACGTCCCCGTCGCGGTGATCGCGATCGTGGCCGCGTACGCGCTGATGCCCGAACGGCGCGGCCCCGAGCGCAGCCTCGACCCGCTCGGCGTGCTGCTGTCCACCGTCGGGCTGACCGCGCTCGTCTACGTGGTGATCGAGGCGCCCCAGCAGGGCGTGAACCTGCCGGTGGCCGTCATCGCCGCCGTCGCCCTCGGCGGCTTCGCGCTCTGGGAGCGCAGGACGCCGCACCCGATGCTGCCGCTGGAGCTGTTCCGCAGCCGAGACTTCACCGGCGCCTCGTTCTCGATCCTGCTGATGTCGTTCGGCATCGGCGCGGTGATGCTGATGCTCACCCAGTACCTGCAGTTCGTGCTCGGCTACGGGGCCACGCAGGCGGGCCTGGGGCTGCTGCCGTACGCGCTGGCGGCCACGGTCTTCAACTACGTCGGCGTGGCGCTCGGCCAGAAGGTCTCCAACCGGACGCTGGTCGTCGTCGGACTGGCCGTGATGGCCGTCTCCTTCGCGGGCCTGGCCATGACCGGCGGCTACTGGTCGATGTTCGCCTCCATGCTGGTCATGGGGGCCGGTGGCGGCCTGGCGGGGCCGGCCGCCTACACGACGCTGATGGGCGCGGTGCCCGTGGAGCGGGCCGGTGCCGGCTCCGCGCTGAACGACACCGTCCAGCAGGTGGGCATGGCGCTCAGCATCGCCGTCCTCGGCAGCGTGCTGGCCGGGGTCTACACCGCCCGGATGCCGCACTCCGCGCCCGCGGCGGCCCGCGAGTCGATCGGGCAGGCGGTCGTGCTGGGTGATCCCGCCGTTCTCGCCGCCGCGCGCGACGCCTTCGGCGCGGCGATGTCGCTCGGCTCGTGGGTGGGCGTGGCCTGCAGCCTGGCGGCCGCGGCCCTGGCGATGGCCGTGCTGCGCCGTACGGCGCCGGCGCCCGCCCCGGCTCCCGCCAGGGAGGACAGCGAGGTCACCGGGTAAACCCCTCAGGACGGCCGGACCGTCGATCCAGCAGGCCGGCGCGGTGCGCGCCCCCGGTCTGCTGGATCCTCTCGTCCCGGCGTCGCCTGGTAGCCGGATTCTGTCAGTAGTGATCTCTACTGTCCCGCGCATGACATCTGCGACGCAGGCGTACAGCTACGCCGCGCCCTCGACTCTGGTGGACGGCCGCCTCGGACTGTCGACGTCCGGCGGCACCGCGCTCAGCGGCCCCGCCCTCGCGCCCCGGTTCTTCAGCGGGGTGGTGACGCAGGCCGCGCCCGCGGCCGCGGCGCTGCTCGGCGTGGCCGACGTGGCCCTCACCCGCTACCACCAGCCCCGTCCGGGCTGGACCCGCGACCCGGTCGTCACGTGCGGAGGCGACCGGCTCAGGTTCGAGTCGTTCTCCGCCTGCGGCGGCGTCTACGCCCGCCTCGACCTGCTCGACGGCGCCCTGGACGGCGAGGTGTTCGACCGGGGCACCACCAACGTCGACGTCAACGGCCCGCTGCGCGAGGCGCTGGCCAGGGTCGGCCCGCGCGACCCGCTCCACCTCGGCGTCGGCGCCGACGAGCTGACCGTGACGACCCTCGACGGCGCGGTCGTGGAGAAGAAGGTGCCGCTGCCCGAGCGCTGGCTGAGGGGCTTCGCCGAGGTGCAGGTGATCGCGGCGGGCATGGACCTGAAGGCCGAGCTGCCGGGGATGAACGCGGTGCGGTTCCTGCGGTCGCTGCCCAAGCGGGCCACGGCCGACCTGTGGGTCACTCCCGTGGGCCGCGAGCTGCGGGTGGGCGACCGGCCCGGCGCGGGCGCGGTGTGCCTGTCCGGCGTGGGCCGCCTGGCGACGCTCCTGCCGCTGCTGCGCTTCGCCAGAAGCCTGCGGGTGTACGGCCCGGCCGGCGGCGCCGGCGGTGCGGCGTCGAGCGCCTGGGAGCTGGAACTGCCCGGCATGCGCTACACCCTCGCCCTGTCGCCGGAGCGCTGGCGCGGTTTCTCGGGGGAGGGCGCGGTGCTGGAGGACCTGTCGTCCGAGGAGGCCGAGGGCGACGCCGACGTGGTCGGCATGCTGCTCAACTTCGAGCCCGAGGTGGAGATCGGCCTGCTGGCCGACCGGGCGGGCCTGCCCACCGCCCGGGTCCGGGCCGCGCTCACCCAGCTGGGTACGGCGGGCCGCGTCGGCTACGACCTGTCCGACGCCGCGCACTTCCACCGCGAGCTGCCCTACGACAGGGAGCACGTGCAGAACCTCAATCCCCGCCTGGCCGCCGCGAGGGCGCTGGTGGCGGCCGGTGCCGTACGGATCGAGGGGGACACGGCGCGGGTGCGGACCGGCGGCGGGGTGCGCGAGGTGAGGGTGAGCGACGGCTCGTGCACCTGCCCGTGGTGGTGGGACCACCGCGGTTCGCGCGGACCGTGCAAGCACGTGCTGGCGGCCAGGATCGCCGCCCGCGCCGACGTGGCGGCCGTGCGATGAGCGTCTGGCAGGAGGTGCGTGACCTCGTCACCGAGCGCAAGACGGTGGCGCTCGCCGACCTGGTGACCACGCTGACCGAGGCCGAGCGGGCCGAGGCGGGCCGCCGGCTGCCGGGCTTCCTCAAGGAGTTGCGCGAGACCGCGACGCGGATGGCCAGGGAGAGCCGGCGGGGCGGGGGTGCCGAGGGCGACCCCGCCGAGGACGACGTCGCCGAGGACGACGACGCCGAGTGGATGCGGCTGGAGGTGCGCTGGGCGGTGGCCGACGCGGTCAGCGCGTTCGGGCCGCCGCTGCTGGTCGCCGGCGCGGGCACGCTCTCCGCCCCCGCGGCCACGGCCGCCTGGCTGACCCGCCGTGACCTGCTGCCGGCCCCGGACCCGTGGCGTGAAGAGCCGGACGAGCTGGACGAGGTGTTCCGCGCGCTGGCCGCGCGCCCCGTCGCCTTCCAGGCCGATGTGGCCGCACGGCTGGCGGCGAAGATCCGCAGGCCGCGCGACCGCGTCGTCCCGCTGGCCCTCGGGGCGCTGCGGGCCTCGGGCGCCGAGCCGCCCGAGCACGACCCGCTCGTGGTCGCCTGGCTGTCGGCCCCGCCCGTGGACGACGACCCGCTGGTCGGCCCGCTGCTGCCGAGGATCTTCCACGCGGAGGGCGCCGGCCGGGCCCTCAGGGACGAACGGCCGAAGCCAGGACCCACCCGCTGGCTCGCCCTGTTCGGGCAGCTCCTGGCGGCGGGCACGGTGTCGCGCGAGGAGATCCTCGACGGCTGCGTGAGCCGGTTCCTGCGCGGCGGCGACGCCATTGACCTGCGCTTCTTCGTCCGCCTGTACGAGCTGGTCGACCCTCAGCCGCACGAGTCGGCCGGGCGGGCCCGCGACCATCTGCGGCTGCTGCCCGCCGCCCCCGGCACGGTCGCCGAGCTGGCCCTGGCCCAGCTGCGCCGCACCGGACCCCACGACGCCGCCGACGTCGTCGACGCGGTCGACGCGCTGACCTTCCGTCCCGAGGCCAAGCTGGCCCGCGCCGGCCTGACCTGGCTGGAGGAGGAGGTACGGCAGGCGCCCGCGCGCGCCGCCGACCTGGCGCCCGCGCTCGTCACGGCGTTCTCCCACACCTCCTACGGGGTGCGGCGGCGCGCGGCCGCCCTCGCGGTCAAGCACGCCGCCGCGTTCGGCCCGGCCGCTCCGCTGATCGCCGAGGCAGTCCCCGCCCTGCCCGCCGACCTCGGCGCGCAGGTGGCGGCGGTGTTCGGCGGCGACCTCGCGGCCGAGGAGGCGCCGGAGCCGTTCACCCCCGCGCCGCTGCCCGTCCTGCCGGGCCCCGGCCGGTTCCCCGCGCCCGCGCTCGACGCGTGGCAGCGGTACCGGCGCGGATGGATGCAGGACGAGCGGTGGCTGGCCGCCTTCGTGGCGGCCGCGGGCGACCGTCCGGCCCTGCGCGCGAAGCTGAAGCGCGCCTTCGACGACGACCCCGCCCAGCTGGACGACCCCGCTCAGCTGTACGCCAAGGAGCGCTGGACAGAGACCGGCGACTGGATCACCGCCCTGGTCAGGGAGGTGATCACGCCGGGCGCCGATCCGGGTGTGCCCGCCGCCGAGCCCGCCGACCGGTGGATGTTGGCGAACTTCCTGGAGGGCGTCGCCCGTCGAGGCCCGCGACCGGATCGGCGCGTTCGCGGCTCCGGAGCCGAGGTCGAGCCGCCGGGCGACGAGGCGGCCCCGCCGCCCGACCCGCGTGAGCCGGCGTTCATCGTGCCTTTCCTCTCCCCGAGCCTGCATCCGTCCGCGAGCCTGCATCCGTCCGCTGGCCTGCATCCGTCCGCGAGTCTGCATCCGTCCGCGGGCCCGCATCCGTCCGCGGGCCCGCACCCGCTGACCGGTCACGAACAGGAGCCCGACCCCGCGGCGGAGCTGCGCAGGCGGCAGCGGCTGCCCGACCCGGGGCGGGCCTCGCCGCCGCACCTGTTCCTGCTGCGCCGGCTGAGCGAGATCTACGTGGCCCTGCGGGAGGGAACGCTGCCGCCCGTCCTGCTGGCCACGCCCACCCTGATGACCGGGCACCTGGACCCCGCGACGCTGGTGGACCGGCTCGAGGCGTGCGCCGCCGCCGGTGTCGAGCCGCTGGCCGCCGACCTGGGGCAGGCGCTGCTGCGGCTGCCGCGCGGAGCCCACCCCGCCGCCGCCGAGCGGGCCGCACGCGTGGGCTCGCGGGGAGCCGTCCAGGCCGCCGCCTGGCTGTCCGCGGGCGGCCCGCCCGACCCGGAGACCGGCGTGGCGTGGGCCTACGTCGAGGGCGGCACTCGCCATCTCTTCGAGGAGCGCACGCCCGAAGACGCCACGCAGGTCGAGCTGGTGCCGGTGCTCCGCGCCGAGCCGACCGGGCACGACCTGGTCGACGAGTTGCTGAGCGAGCCGTCGTCCTGGCACTGGGACGACCACAGCAACTCCATGGCCTGGTGGGCGGCGGTCCTGCCGTCGCACCGCGAGGTCGTCGCCGTCAACTACCTGCCCTACCTGCTGTACCGGTGGACCCGCCCCGGGATCTACCCGCCGCACCTGGCGATACTCGCCGACGCCGACGGCCCGGCCGGTGACGCCATCGCGGTCATGCTCGCCTACTTCCTCGCCAAGGGCGAACCGAAGGCGGTGCCGCTGCTGCTGCGGATGGCGGCCCGGGACAGCCTGCCCGCCGAGGCGGTCGGCCGCCAACTCGCGTTCCTGATCCGCCGCGCCGGATACCCGATCCCTCCGGTGCTGGACTCCCTCACCGACGCCGCCCGCCGGGGCGCGCACGAGCAGGTCTGGGACATCCTCAGGGGGATGCTGCCGGTGCTGCTGCCAGGCGAGGGGGAGCGGCCGACCGCCGGCCACACCGCGGCGGTGGCGCTGGCCACCGACGTGGCGGCGTGGGCCGGCGCCCGAGGCGAGATCCCGTGCGTGTCCGCCCACGCGGACAGCGGGCGCGGCACCCGCTTCGCCCACGAGTGCGCCCGCCTGCGCGACCGGCTCCGCTGACCGCGGAGGGCCCGCCCGTAGGAGGGGCTTTCCCGGATGGGCTTCGCGCAGGCATTCCACCCGGCGGCCGGGCGCAGGTCAGCGGTCGCCGGTCCAGCGGTCGTGGTGGACGGCGGCGTCCAGCGGGCGGCGCCGTCGCCAGCCGTGCCGTTCCAGGTCAGGGACCTCCTCCAGGTGGGAGACGGGGCCCACGCACAGCCACGCGACCGGTCGCACCACGCCGGGGACGCCCAGCAGGTCCCGCAGAAAGGACTCGCGGTAGAACGACACCCAGCCGACGCCGAGCCCTTCGGCGGTGGCGGCCAGCCACAGGTTCTGGATGGCCAGGCACACCGAGTACAGCCCGGCGTCG
Source organism: Nonomuraea sp. NPDC003804 (assembly GCF_040610675.1). Lineage (NCBI taxonomy): Bacteria > Bacillati > Actinomycetota > Actinomycetes > Streptosporangiales > Streptosporangiaceae > Nonomuraea > Nonomuraea sp. NPDC003804. The sequence goes on along the minus strand of NZ_JBEXMT010000015.1, from coordinate 215,121 downwards.
GCGATGGCGTGGCGGCCGAGCACCGCGGGCCCGCCCCGGTCAGGGTCGTAGGTGACCACGACGGACAGCGTCGACTCGAGCACCCCGTCGATCTTGATCCGGGCGAACCGCCGAGCGGCCTCGCCGTCGAGGGCGGCCGCGAACGTGTCCCGCTCCTGCCGTACGTGATCGTGGAAGGCGGCGCGGACGGCGCGGTCGCGCACCAGGATGAAGTCCCACGGCTGGGACAGGCCGACGCTGGGCGCCGCGTGCGCGGCCGACAGCACGCGGTGCAGCACCTCGTCGGGCACCGGCGCGCCGGTGAACTCGCCGCGCACGTCGCGGCGGCGGTGGATGACGTCGTACAGCTGGCTGATCATGGGCAGGCTCCCGCTGACTCGCGCCCCCGTGGGGGCGGTGAACGCGAGGCCGGTCTTCGGACTCCCGGATCAACGCCTGCCCGCCGGCCTTCCCAGCCCTGTCGGGCCAGTGACTGCGCTCGCGCGCGTGGGCGGAGGCTCCCCGGTAACCGCGGCGGGCCCGTGCCGGACTCTCACCGGCTTCCCGATTCTCCCCGCGAACGCGGGGCACCTCGCAACAGTTCGCCGGGCAGTACGCTAGCCGATCACTTCACCCGCCCGGTCGGCGAGGTCGGCAGGGACTCCGGCGCCCTGCCCGCGGTCCTGTCACCACGGCCGGTGCGGGCTCGTCCAGGCTTCCTCGCGCGAGGGGGGCGGTTGTGCGGCGAAGAATCCGCTTGGGGAAGCGGCGGGTAAGCGTGGGATGATGGCCGGGCCATGTCAGCCACGATGCCGCTTCGAGCTCTGCGAGCCGCCGCCTTCGCCGCGGTCTCGGTCATGCTCGGCATCGCCGCCCATGTGTTCGCCGGCGGGTCGGTGTCGGCGCCGTCGGTGGTGGTGGCGCTGCTGGTGTCGTTCCTGCCGGCCCAGGCGCTGGCCGGGCGGGAGCGGTCGGCGGCCGTGATCGCCGTGACCCTGGCCGCCACGCAGCTGGTGCTGCACGTGCTGTTCGCCGGCGCCCATGCCGTCGAGCCGGTGGTCGCCGGGCACGCGCACGGCCAGTCCTGGCTGGTGCCGGGCCTCGGCATGCTGGTCATGCACGGATGGGCGATCGGGCTGACGGCGCTGTGGATGTCGCACGGCGAGGCGGCCCTGTGGGCGCTGCTGCGGCGGCTGGCCGTACGGCTGCTCGTCGCGGTGCTGGCGTTCGTCGATCCGGCGGCCCGCACGGCCGTCCCCGCGCCGGCCGAGCGGCCGCTGATCCTGCGCTCCATCATGCTCGGCCATGAGATGGGCCGGCGCGGCCCTCCTGGCGTCATGCGCACCGTTCCCGCCTGACCTCCCGTTCGAGGAGGCCGATGCGGGCCACCCCGGGAAAGGGGTGCTCCCCGGCGTCCCTGTCGTGACGGGCGCCGGGTCGACATCAGTGCCATGACACCAGTGCCGGCTCAGCCGGAAGAAGGGCTATCCATGTTCTCGCGCGTCATCGTCGTTGTCGTCGGCGTGGCCAGTCTGGCCGCCTGTGGCGTCCAGGAGGCGGCCGACTCCGTACCGAAGCAGGTCGCCGTGGCCTCGCCGTCCGGGCCGTCCGGATCGTCCGGGCAGTCGGCTGCCGCTTCCGCGCTCACCATCACCGACCCGTGGATCAAGACCACGAAGAAGGGGATGACCGCCGCCTTCGGCACGCTCGTCAACGACTCCGGTACGGCCGTCACCGTCGTTTCGGGCAGCAGCCCCCTGTCGCCGAAGGTGGAGCTGCACGAGGTGGTGGAGTCCGGCGGGAAGATGGTGATGCAGCCGAAGAAGGGCGGCTTCGTCATCCCCGCCAAGAGCTCCCACGTGCTGAAGCCCGGTGGCGACCACATCATGCTCATGGGGGTCACCGAGGAGGTGAAGCCGGGCGCGGAGGTTCCGTTCACGCTCGTCCTCGAGGGCGGCGGCACGTTCGCCTTCACCGCCATGGGCAAGGACTTCGCCGGGGGCAAGGAGGACTACCAGCCCGGCATGGACATGAGTGGCGACCATGGCTGAGCTCGGGCTCGCGGTGAATCGCCGCCGGTTGCTGGCGGGCGGGGCCGTGGCGGCGGTGGCCGCCGTCGCCGGCTCCGCCCCCGCCGCGGGGGCGGGCACGGTCACGGCACCCCCGGTGGTCGCCGACGGCAGGGCGGTCGAGCCGTTCCACGGCCCGCACCAGGCGGGCGTGGCGACCGCGCCGCAGGCGCACGCCGTGTTCGTCGGGCTCGACCTGCGCAAGGGCATCGGCCGCGAGGAGGTGTCCAGGATGATGCGGCTGCTGACCGACGACGCCCGGCGGCTGACCCAGGGACGGCCGGCGCTCGCCGACACCGAGCCTGAGCTGGCGGCGCTGCCGTCCAGGCTGACCGTCACGTTCGGGTTCGGCCCCGGCCTGTTCGCCGCGGCCGGGCAGGCCGGGCGGCGGCCCGCGTCGGTGGCCCCGCTGCCCGCCTTCAAGATCGACAAGTTGGAGGAGCGCTGGAGCGGCGGGGACCTGCTCGTCCAGATCTGCGCCGACGATCCGCTCACCGTCGCCCACACGCTGCGGATGGTGGTCAAGGACGCCAGGGCGTTCGCGAAGGTGCGCTGGACCCAGCGCGGGTTCAGGCGGGCCGCGCACACGCAGCCGAGCGGGCTGACCCAGCGCAACGTCATGGGGCAGCTCGACGGGACGGTCAACCCGGTTCCCGGCACGCCGGAGTTCGAGCGGGCGGTCTGGATCCCGGCGGAGGGCGGCCGGCTGCAGGGCGGCACCACCCTGGTGCTGCGGCGGATCAGGGCCGAGATGGAGACGTGGGACGCCGCCGACACCGTGGCCAAGGAGTTCACGGTGGGCCGCCGCCTGGCCGACGGCGCCCCTTTGACCGGCGGGCGCGAGCACGACGCGCCCGACTACGCCAAGCTCACCCCCGCCGGATTCCCCGTCATTTCCGAGTACGCGCACATCCGCCGGGCGCACGTCGCCGACCCGAACCTGCGGATGCTGCGCCGGGTCTACAACTACGACGAGGGCGTCGCGGCCGACGGCCGCGCCGACACCGGTTTGCTGTTCGCCTCCTACCAGGCCGACATCGCCCGCCAGTTCGTGCCCGTGCAGGAACGGCTGGCCGAGGCGGACCTGCTGAACGAATGGACCACGCCGATCGGTTCGGCGGTTTTCGCCATACCGCCGGGCTGCGGCCCTGACGGCTGGATCGGAGAGGGGCTGCTGTCATGAGCAAGGGATCGGTTCGCAGGGGCCTCGTGCTGGTGGCCGCCTGCTGGTTGCTGGTGGTGCTCGGTGCCACGCCGGCGCTGGCGCACGACCGGCTCAAGAGCAGCTCGCCGGCCAGGAACGCCACGGTGGCGTCCGTGGAGGAGATCGAGCTGGAGTTCACCTCCTCGGTACGGCTGCCCGCGATCGTGCTGCACGACGGTGACGGCTCGGCGGTCACCCTCAGGAAGCCGAAGGTGGATGGCAAGATCGTCACCGTGGCGGTGCCGGAGCCGCTGCCTGCCGGGCGGTACGTCATCGGGTGGCGCGTGGTCTCCACCGACGGGCACCCGATCGAGGGGGAGATCCCGTTCTCGGTGAAGGGCGGCCCCTCGGCCACCCCGACGCCGACCGCCTCGGCCGCACCGTCCTCCTCGGGGGACCCCGCGACCGCCGCGTCGGCGGAAGCCACGCCCGCCGTCTCAGGAGAGGCCACGCCGGGATCGTCGGCGGAAGCCGCGCCGGATTCCTCGGCGGTGCCCGCGCCCGCGGTGACCGGGTCCTCGCCGGGGGCGCCGGACGCGGTGGCCGCGACCCCGGCCGCGAATCCGGCAGCCGATGGCGTGCCGGTGTGGTTGTGGGCGACGGCCGGCGTCCTGGCGGTGGCCGGCGGCGCCCTGCTGCTGCTCAGGCGCCGCCGGGAGGAGCCCGGCGAGGAGGGGTGACCCTGCGCGGACGCTTCAGGTGGGGGTCGGCGGGTTGTGCCTGGAGTACCCGCCGAACTCCCAGCGCAGCGGCGAGGCCGCCGTCACCTCCACCACGCCGTCCACCTCGAAACGGACCGTGCGCTCCGCGCCCCATTCGACGTGCGCCCGCCCCGTGACGTGCAGGGCGTCGCCGCTGTCCCAGTCGGGGAACAGCAGGCCGCAGGCAGGGTCGAGCTCCAGGTTGCCCAGCGTCATGTACATCGAGTTGCCCACGTAGTCGGGCCAGGCCAGGTGCCGTTCGTCCAGCATCGTGACGAATCCGGGGTTGCCGCCGCGATGCGAGGCGTCGGCGCCGAGACCTTCGGCGTGGGTGGCCACGAAGAAGGTGTCCGCCTCGGAGATCCACTCCTGCTGCCGCCCGCTGAGCGTGTTCGAGGTACGGGCGGCGGGGGAGGTGACGGCCGGTCCTGGGATGATCGTTCTGGCCTGGATGTACTTGGGGCAGTTGCTGTAGACCTGTTCGGTGTGCACGAGCAGGCCGGCGCCGGCCGCGTGCGCGGTGCCGTTGACCCGCATCCTGCGCCGGGTGGCGGGTTCGATGGCGATCATGCCGATCTCGTGTTCGCTGTCGAACGCGCCGGCCAGCGGGTCGCCGGGCCCCGGCAGGGCGCCCACCATGATGCGCCGCTCGTCCAGCGCCTGGGCGAAGCCTTCAGGGCCGGTCAGCGCGCCGGCCCACATCCGGCCGTGGGTGTCGGTGGCGGCGACGACGAGCAGGCGCTGCCGGCTCAGGAAGTCGGCGGCCACCTCGGGGATCTCCGGCCGGGTCCGGGCCGATCCCCACGTCCCCGCCCTGGGCACTCCCGCCCGGCGCTGGACGGCGGCCTCTCCGGAGTGCTCCATGGCCTAGAAGAACCCGCACGTGGGGGCCGAGCCGCTGGGGGCCGGGCGGTCGCCCGCGGCGTCGGGGGCGTAGATCTCCAGGCGGATGCCGTCGGGGTCCTCGAAGAACAGGCCGCCGGAGGAGGCGCCCTCGCGGTGCGGAACGATGCCACCGTGGTGGATGGTCGCGCCGATCTCGCGCAGCACCGCCTCGGCCTGCTGGACCTTGTGCAGGTTCGCGACCTGGAACGACAGATGGTGCAGCCCGGGCTGCGCGGTGGGGAAGCGGCCCTCGCTCTGCCGCCACAGGGTGAGCCTCAGGGTGCCGTCCTGGGCGAGGAAGGCGAACTCCTTGCCGTCCTGGTCGGACCTGCCGCTCACCTCGAAGCCGAAGACACGCTGGTAGAAGTCGGCCGAGCGGTCGAGGTCGGTGACGTTGAGGCCGATGTGGCCGGTCTGGAAGGTGGACATCGAGAACTCCTCCGTCGATTCGATACCGACAAATATAACGGAGTTTGATGCGTTATCCCATTAGAAGTTTGTGGCGTGCGTCACTCACTCCGCCTTGTGGGCGCGGTAGTGGCGCGCGGCCCTGGCCCGGTTGCCGCAGGCCGTCGAGCACCATTCCTGGCGCGGGTGCTCCTTGACGAAATACAGCACGCACCGAGGAGCGGGGCAGGTGCGCAGCTCCGCGACCTCGGGACCGGCAAGGAACCGCAGGGCGGCCTGCGCGAGGCGCGCGGCCAGGAACGCCGCCGGAGGTCCGACGGGCACGAGCGACAGCGCCGGCCCGTCCTCGTCCCAGGCCAGCTGAGGCGCCGCCGGTACGGCGAGCGCCGCCGCGTTCACCTGGGCGAGCGCCTGGTCGAAGGCGGGCAGCCGGGCGGCGTCGGCCGCGCTGGGCGGCCTCGGCGCGACGGCCCTGGCGAACAGCGCCCTGACGGCCAGCCGCAGCTCGACGACCTGGCGCCACTGCTCGGACGTGGCGGTGAAGCCAGGATCCAGGCCCAGCTCGCCGGCGCGTGAGCGGGCCCACGCGGTGAGCGCGTCGGGATCGGACAGGGCGTCGAGGAGACCGCTGCGCGTCGCGCGGATCGTGCTGACGAAGTCGAGGGCGAGCATCCATCCAGGCTAATGGGCGATATGCGGTCTCCCCGTTAGGCGGAGCAGGGGCCGGCTGCTCCGGTGCCCGGCCGCGCTAGTCGAGACAGGGCTCGGCGTGCGGGCCGCCCTTGAGTTCGTGGAAACCCGGGGTCGCCGCGACCAGCAGGGTGGCGTCCCAGAGCCGGCCGGCGGCCTCCCCTCTGGGAATGCGGGACATCACCGGACCGAAGAAGGCGACGTCACCCGTCGCGATGATCGGGGTGCCGACGTGGTTGCCGACCCGGCTCACACCGTCGGCGGTCGAGGCCCGCAGGTGGTCGTCGTACGACGTCGTGCTGGCGGCCTCGGCCAGTTCCTCGGGCAGGCCGGCGGCGGCCAGCGCGGGGGCGAGGTCCCAGCCGCCGAGATCGTGCAGGGTCTCGTAGAAGCGGCCGAGCGCCGCCGTGCCGTACCGGAGCTCGACCGCCGCGCACACCCGTGCCGGGTACCAGAGGTAGCCCTCGGTGTCGCCTTCCGGGTTCACCTCGAGGTGCTCGTTGAGCGCGGACAGGCTGAGCAGCCGCCAGCGGATCTCGATCGGGCGCACCCGGGCGGCCTCGACCAGCCACCGCGAGGTCACCCAGGTGTACGGACACGTCGGGTCGAACCAGAAGTCAGTGATCACAGCACGAAAGTACCGACTCGACCGCGCCCGCTTCAGGAAAGTCGCACCACCGGCTCGAGAGGAGGTCAGCGACGGGAGAACAGCCAGGGGTCGCGTAGGTCGTAGAAGACCAGCTCGCTCTCGTACAGCGCCATCTCCTCGTCGAAGAGCTCCTTCAGATCGGCGGGAGGCTGCTTGCGCTCGCCCTCCCTGGCCGCCGACTCGGAGGCGAAGTAGATGGCCTGGGTGAACGAGCCGTCGTCGTACAGGGCCGCGATGCCGCCCAGGACGTCGGGGCGGAAGTTGCTGAACTGCGCCTCGTACAGCTCGTTGAGCTCGCGCAGCCGCCGCACGTCGCGCACCCTGCCCTCGATCACCTGCACGAAGCCCGCCTCGTCCGAGCCCCCGCCGAGGAACGGCACGACCTCGGCGGAGTCGTGGAAGACGACGTCGCCGCTGAGCAGCTTGGAGGTCTCCATCCACCACTGGTGCTGCTCGGAGCGCCCGCTGTTGGCGCGGGCGGCGTCCTCGGACTCGAAGCGGGCCAGGTTGACGAAGGTCCCGTCGTCGGTGACGCCCGCGGTCGTGCCGAGCCATCCCGGCGCGCCGGAGGACAGCTCCTCGACCCACCGGTCGAGCGCGGCGCGCAGCTGGCCGGGGTCGCCGGTGCGGCCCTTGATGACCTGGATGAACATGATGACCTCCGCCTTCCCCGCCCCTCCCGATCTCCGAGGCTACGGTGGCCGCACCGCCCGGTCGAGCTGCGCCGATGCAGGGTTGGGACAAGCAATGGCAAACGCGCGGAGGCGGCCGGCCCGGTGGGGAGGCGGGCCCCGCCGAGCCGGGAGCGCTACGGCCGGCTCGACGGCGTGGCGTATTCGGCGGCGCCACCCGAGAAGTCGTACACCCCGCACTGCTGGTCGCCGACCACCCACGCGTCGTGGCCATGGGCCCAGCAAGCCGCCCGCTCAGGCGTCGGCCGGCCGTCCGGCCGGCCGCGGCAGCGCGGCCATCAGCGCCACCAGGACGATCGCCACCGGCACGCCCCAGGCGAGCACCTCGGGGATCGCCGCGCCGACGCCCCGGCCGTGCGACTGCCGGGCGAGCAGGCTGCCGAAGAGCGCGACGCCGAGCGACAGGCCGAGCCCGCGCGCCGACAGCGCGGCCGACGTGACGGCGGCCAGGTCCGCGGGGACGGCGGCGTTCTGCGCGACGACCACCAGGTTCTGCATCAGCAGCCCGAACCCGAGGCCGAGCACGCCGAACTCCACGGCCACCAGCGCGTACGGGGTGCCGGGCTCGAGCCGGCTCAGCAGCGCGAAGCCCGCCACCACGATCACCGCCCCGGCGACCAGGTAAGGCTTGGGCCGGCCGGCGACGCGCGCCCCCGACACCGAGGCGACCGCCATGAACGTGATGACGTACGGCGTGAGCGCCAGGCCCGCCTGCATGGCGCCCATGCCGTAGGTGGCCTGAAGGTAGCCGGGCAGGTACACGATCGAGCCGCCGAGCAGCGCGCCGAGCAGGGCGGTGGCCGCCAGCGTGACGCGCAGCGCCGGGACGGCGAACAGCCGCGGCGGCAGCAGCGGGTTGTCCGCGCGGCGCTGCCGCCACACGAACAGCGCCAGCAGCGCCGCGCAGGTCGCGGCCGGCGTGAGGACCGCGCCGGAGGTCCACGCGTGGACCCGCCCGCCCCATTCGGCCACCAGCAGCAGGCTCACCGTCGCGCCCGCGAGCAGTATCCCGCCCGCGACGTCGATCCTGCCGCCGCCGGGTGTGGGCAGCCGCAGGGCGAAGCCGACGAGCGCGATGCTGAGCAGGCCCAGCGGGAGGTTGACGAAGAAGATCCAGCGCCAGCCCGCGATGTCGGTGATCGCGCCGCCGGCCAGCGGGCCGCCGAGGCTGGCCAGCGCGAAGACCCCGCCGGTCAGGCCCTGGACCCTGCCGCGCAGGCGCTGGGGGTAGAGCTCCGACAGCGCGATCGTCGGCAGCACGAACAGCGCGCCCGCGCCGATGCCCTGGACGGTTCTGGCGGCCACCAGCTCGGGCAGGGTCCGCGCCAAGCCGCACAGCATCGAGCCGGCCAGGAAGACGGCCACCGCGGTGACGAAGACGGCGCGGCGCCCGAACCGGTCGCTGACGCGCCCGTAGAGCGCGCCGGTGGTGGTCGAGGCCAGCACGTAGGAGGTGACGATCCAGCCGATCGCGTCCGTGCCGCCGAGATCGGCGGCGATGTCCGGCAGCGCGATGGCGACCACCGTCTGGTCCAGGACCGACAGCAGCATGCCGATGAGCAGTCCGGCGGTGGCCGGCGCCACGCGCGCGGGCGTGCTCCTGGCGAGGTGGGTGGTGCTCACGGCGCTCATCCCTTCGCGCCGGCGAACGGGCCGGGCAGGCCGAAGTCGTCGCCGAGCAGGTCCTGGTCCAACGCGGCCCCGGCGACGGTGCCGCTGGCCGCGGCGGCCACGACCGCGGCCAGCGGCACGGGTACGGTGGCCCGCCGTGCCATGTCGCCGGCCGCGTAGACGCCGCGCACGCTGGTCCGGGCGAACTCGTCGACCTCGACGCACCCGTCGGCGAAGGTCGCGCAGCCGAGTCGGGCGGCCAGGTCGGAGCGCTGGCGCGGCGCGTTGACGACGAACACCGCCTCCCTGGCCAGCGGCGGTCCGCTCTCGAACACGATCTGGTCGAGCCGGTCGCCGCTCCCCTCCAGCCTGGCGACGGCCTCGCAGCGTACCGCGACGCCGTTCGCCTCCAGCGTGGCCCGCTGGGCGGGGTCGAGCGGCCGGCCGTCGGTGCACAGCGTGACGTCGGCGGCCAGGCGGGTGAGCTGCAGCGCGAGCCGTACCCGCGCCGGCTCGGCGCCGAGAACCGCGACGGTCCTGCCGGTGCACTCGTAGCCGTGGCAGTAGGGGCAGTGGAAGGCCGAGCGGCCCCACATCGGGCCGACGCCGCGCGGGCCGGGCAGGTCGTCGGCCAGTCCGGTGGCCAGCAGCAGCCGCCTGGCCTGTGCCGTGCCGCCGCCGGACAGCTGGAGGTGGAAGCCGGCCCGCACGCCGGTCACGGTCTCCTCGCGGACCTCGACGGTGGCGTAGGCCGACAGCTCCTGCCTGCCGAGCTCTCGCAGCCGGGAGGGCGGCGTGCCGTCCCTGGTCAGAAAGTTGTGCACGGCCTCGGCGGGGGCATTGCGGCCGTGGCCGGCGTCGAGGAGGAGCACGCTGCGGCGGATCCGGCCCAGGGTCAGGGCCGCGGCCATGCCGGCGGGGCCGCCGCCGACGATCGCGACATCGAAGATGTTTGACATGCGCGCAAGTCTGCAAGTTAATGTCAACATGAAGTCAAGTGGTTCGATGCGCATCGGGGAGCTGGCCGAGCGGTTCGATCTGGCGCCGCACGTGCTGCGCCACTGGGAGGCGATGGGCCTGCTGACCCCTGCCACCAGGGTGAACGGCAGGCGCCTCTACACCCGCGACCATGTCGTCAGGGTGCTGACGATCATCCGGGCGAAGGCCGCGGGGATGAGCCTGGAGCAGGTGGGGGAGGTCCTCAACTCGGCCGGCCACGCCGAGCGCACGGCGATCCTCGAGCGGCACCACGCCGAGCTGGAGCGGCGGCTGCGCGAGATCGCCGCGTCCAAGGCGCTGATCGAGCACATCATGCAGTGCACGGCCGACGACTTCACCCGCTGCCCCGGCTACCTGCGCGTGGCCGAGAGCGCGGCGGGCCTGACCGACCCCGGCCAGGCCACCTGCGTGGTCAGGGCGGATCCGCCCGCGTGACCAGGCCCTGACAGCCGGCGGGCAGGGCGTCAGCCGGGCAGGGTCTCGCCGCCGACCGGGGCCAGGATCTCTCCGGAGTAGTAGGACGACAGCCGTTCGGCGGCGAAGAACACGTACGAGGGCGCGATCTCGTCGGGGTCGGCCGCCCGCCGCATCGGGGCCTGCTTGCCGAACTGCTCCACCTTCTCCTGCGGGAACGTGGCCGGGATCAGCGGCGTCCAGACCGGACCCGGAGCGACCGCGTTGACCCGGATGCGCCGTTCGATCAGGGTCTGCGCCATCGAGTAGGTGAAGGCGTTGATCGCGCCCTTGGTGGCGGCGTAGTCGATGAGCGACTTGTTGCCGCGCAGGCCATTGATGGAGGAGGTGTTGATGATCGCGCTGCCCTCGCGCAGGTGCGGCAGCGCCGCCTTGGTCACGCGGAAGTAGCTGTGGATGTTGACCGCGAACGTGTGCTCCCACTGCTCGTCGGTCAACTCCTCCAACGCGTCGACCGGCTTCTGGTAGGCGACGTTGTTCACGACGATGTCCAGCCCGCCCAGCTCGGCCACCGCCTGCTCGACCACCGCGATGCAGTGGTCGGGGTCGGCCAGGTCGCCCGGCAGCAGCACGCACCGCCGGCCCTCGGCCTCCACCACCTTCCTGGTGTGGTTGGCGTCCTCGTGCTCGCTCAGATAGGCGATGGCCACGTCGGCGCCCTCCTTGGCGAACGCGACGGCGACGGCCCTGCCGATCCCCGAGTCACCCCCGGTGATCAGGGCTTTCTTGCCGCTCAGCAGGTCACGGCCCGCGTAGCCGCGCATCTCGTCGCGCGGCTCCGGCGACATCTGGCCGGTCGTGCCCGGGTACTGCTGGCGCTGCGCGGGCGGTGTGGCATTCGGTTCTTCTGGCATGACGTGCGATTGCCCAGGTCCGCGCCCCTCTAACGGCGAAGCGGCACGGCGCGCGATCGCACCGTGCCGCGACGGGGTCAGTACCCCCTGGTGTGCCTGGCGCCCGGCCCCAGCCTGCGGGGGCCCTCGCGGGTCACAGCGGCGGCACCAGGGCGAAGTAGCGGTCGAGCCGGTCCCGCTCGCCCGTGACCTGCAGCCGTCCGGCCGGGATCCGCCCCCACAGGAACAGCATCAGATCCGACGCCGTGCCGCTCACCTCGACGTCGCCCGGCGTGCCGTCACGGGTCAGCACGACCTCGTCGCCGTCGAAGCGGACCGTCCAGTCGCCCAGGCCGTCGCTCTGCCGGAACCTGAACCGCTCGCCGGCCCCGGGCGGGGCCTGCCGCACCATCCGCCGGGCCGGCGCCATGACGGTGAAGGTCTGCTCGACGGCGTCCGCGGCCAGCTCGGCCGCGACCGGCTGGGCGGTCCCGACCGCGCCCTCGGCGTCCCAGCGGTGCACGGCCGCCTCGATGGTCTGCATCCGCAGCCAGAACCCGGCGGTCTGCTCGGGCGCCCACGTCCACACCCGCTCGTCCGGCGGGGTCTTCCTGAACACCGACTCCAGCGCGAAGGCGCCCTCGCCGAACCACTCGATCAGGCTCGGCGGGACCGGTCCGGTCGTCGGTTCGTGCCCGGGGCCCTGCCAGTCGCGCAGGTCCTCCGGCAGCCCCATCAGCTCGGGGTCGAGCGCCTCCGGCGGCTGCCGCAGGCGCTCGGTGATGATGCGGGCCACGAACCGGTGCACCCAGCCCAGGTGTCCCACCAAATCTGACATCGACCATGCGGGGCACGACGGCACGACGGGCGCCGTGGCCGCTTTGGCCGCGGTGCGGGCGGCGGTCTCGAAGGCGAGGATCTCGCGACGGAAGTGGGGAAGGAGGTCCATGCCTCCACTGTGTCATCCGGCCGCAGAGACTTTCCAGGCTAGACCAGCCGGGTGACCTGGCCGGTGTCGAGCGAGTAGTAACAACCCACGATCTTGAGCTGCTTCCGGCGGACGCGCGGGGCCAGAAGCTTGTCGGCCTTCAGCTTGGCGACCACGTCCGCGGTGTTGATCCTGATCATCTTGTCCACGTCGCCGTGGGCGCGGTCGTAGGCGGGGCGCAGCGCCTCGACGATGCGCTGCAGTTGGCCGGGCAGGGTGGTGCCCGCGTGCAGGGCGTGCGCGGCGGCCGTCACCGCGCCGCAGCGCTGGTGGCCCATGACGACGAGCAGGGGAGTGCCCAGCTCGACGGGCCCGTACTCGATGGCGCCCGTCACCAGGGGGTCGATCGTCTGGGCGGCGCTGCGGACGGTGAACACGTCTCCGATCCCCGCGTCGAAGACGATCTCGGGAGGGACCCTGGAGTCGATGCAGGAGACGACCACCGCGTAGGGGTCCTGCTTCTGGGCGACCTCGCCGCGTCTGGCGGAGTCCTGGTGGGGGTGCGTGGCCTGGTCCTGGACCCAGCGGCGGTTGCCCTCCCGTAACGTGGCCCAGGCCGCGTCGGGGGTAATGGGGCGGGTGGCGAGCTCGGCCGGCCGGGTGGCGCCGTGCGCGGACCCGGCGCCCACCAGCAGGCCGCCGGCCGCCAGACCGGCGGCGTGGAGGAGCGTGCGACGGTTGACGATCTTGGCAGTCATGCCTGCGATTATGCCGATGTATCGTCGTACGCCGGGGCGAGTCGCGCGACAGGTGACACGGGACACACGGGCGGATCACGAGCCGGAATCCCGCAGCCGGGAGCGGTACTGGCGGGGCGACAGGCCGTAGGCCGCGCGGAACGTCCTGCTGAAATGGAACGGGCTGGCGAAGCCGCAGGCCGTGGCGACCTGCCCGACATCCATGTCGGTCACCTCCAGCAGCCGGGCCGCGTGCCGTACCCGGGCCTCCCGTACGGCCTGCATCGGCGACCTGCCGGTCTGCGCCGAGAACAGGTGCGCGAACCGCGACGGTGACAGCGCCACCGACGCCGCCAGCGACGCGACACTGTGGCGGGCGTCGGGCTCGGCCGCGATGAGCGCCTCGGCCTGCCGGACACGGGGGTCGCCGCCCTCCTCGGGCCCCGCCGTCGCGGCGCAGGCCAGCATGATCACCTCCTCGACGGCGTTGAGCACCAGCTCGCGCGCCGGCGGCGCCGCGGCGACGGCCGGGCTGGGCGGCCGTCGCGCCGGCGCGGGCGGTGCGCCCTGCCCCGGCCGGCGGGCGTCGGCGTCGGCCCGGCGGAAGGCGCGGTCCAGACGCCCGTGCACCGTCTCCGGCACCCCGCGCAGAAGATGGCAGCGCGAGCCCCGCGCGTACGGGCGCAGCCAGGTCAGCCAGGACGGGCGGGGCTGGAAGTGGACCCACCAGAACGCCCAGCGGGCGGCCCCGGGCGCGACCCGGTAGTGGTGGCCGGTCATGGAGCCCAGCACGACCAGGTCTCCGGGGCCGACCGTGCAGGCCACCTCGCCCTGCTCCACATGACCCGCCCCGGCCTGCGTCCACATCAGCAGCCAGCTGGGCGCGCCCGTGCCGCGGCGCACGGCGTAGCCAGGCGTCCGGTCGAAGTGTCCGACGATCACCAGGTCGGCGGCAGGAACGGACATGTCCTCAGCCGTCGCAGGCATACGTTTCACCGGTTGGCCCTCCTAGCGTGGGAATCAGCCGAACAAGGAGTGAACGTATCGTGCTGACCTTCGACGAACCGCAGCTCAGGACCTTCCACGACGAGGGGTTCGCGCTCGTGCGCGGGCTCCTGACCGCCGGTGAGGCCGCCGCGCTGCGGGAGGAGTTCATGGCCCTGCACGCGGCCGGACCGGTGCCCGGGCACTTCACGCCCGGACCGCAGGATCCCGGCGCCCCCTATGACATCCTGCGTGACTATCCCCGGGTCATGCACCCGCACCAGATCAACGACCTCGCCCTGCGCTACCTGCTCGACGGCCGGATCACCGCGATCGTCGGCCGGATGCTCGGCGAGGAGCCGGTGGCAGCCCAGAGCATGTTCTACTTCAAGCCGCCCGGCGCCCGCGGCCAGGCGCTGCACCAGGACAACTTCTACCTGAGGGTCGAGCCGGGCACGTGCGTGGCCGCCTGGATCGCCCTCGACCGGATCGACCGCGACAACGGCGGCCTCGAGGTGGTGCCCGGCACCCACCGCATGGACCTGTTCTGCCCGGAGGAGGCCGACCCCGGCCTTTCCTTCACCCGGGAGTACGTCCCGCCCCCGCCGGGGCTGGCGCGGGTGCCGGTCGACATGGACCCCGGCGACGTGCTGTTCTTCAACGGCAACCTGGTCCACGGCTCCGAGCCGAACACGACCGCCGACCGCTTCCGCCGCAGCTTCATCTGCCACTACGTCGGCCGTTCGACCGAGCGGATCTCCTCCTACTACCCCACGCTCACGCTGGACGGGCAACGGGTGTTCTTCGCGGAGTCGACGGGCGGCGGCCCGTGCGGCACCGACGCCGGGGGACCGCACTAGCCCGCCACCGCCGGCCGGCCCCCGCACGCCAAGGCCGCCATGTCCAGGCGGGCCGTACTGCGAAGGCGGGCCGTGCGGCGGAGCTTCTAGGCGGGCCGTACGGCGAAGCGGAGCCTGAAGTGGTCGAGCGTGCCCGGCAGCGGCGTGGGCAGCGCGGTCACGGGCCGCACCCGCCTGGTGCGCAGCAGCGCGGCGAGCACGGTCTCGGCGGTGAACAGCACGAGGTCCCGGCCGGGGCACCGGGCGAAGCCCGCGCTGAACGGGATGCCGGTCCAGCCCGTGCGCCCGGGGACGAAGGCGTCGGGGTCGTCGATCGCGTGCGGGTCACGGTTGGCGTACGGGCTGAAGATCGCCACCATCGTGCCCTCCGGCAGGATCTCGCCCCGCCACTCGATCGGCTCGGTCGTGTCCCTGAGCACGGCCAGCGTCGTCGGCCACAGCCGGACCGACTCCTCCACCGCGGCGCGCAGGTCCTCGGTGCCCGGGTGGGCGGCGACCAGCGCCAGCGCCCGGTAGGCGGCGATGCCCGCGGCGTCGAAGGCGAACAGCCAGTGCGGGGCCTGCCCTTCGGCGTGCACGTCGGGATCGGCGTGGGCCGCCATCAGGAGAGGGGCGAGGCTGCCCGGTTCGGCCCGCCGGAGGTGGACGTCGAGGCGGCGCTGGAAGGCCGCCCGCGCCTGGCGATGGCGCCGCCTCAGGTAGAACCAGTTGGCGTCGGCCCGCAGCCGGTTCAGCAGCAGGGTCAGCCGCTCGTCGCCGCGGGCGCCGTCGCCCAGCACCAGGCGGCGGGCGATCCGCCCGTGCGCGGCGGTGAACACCGGCCAGGTCAGCTCGCCCTCGCTCGGCAGCGCGGCCACCTCCTCCTCGATCACCGCGGTGAACGGGCCGGCGAGGCTGTGGCGCGGCCGGCCGGGCTCCAGTATCTGCTCGTTGAGCCGGCGGCGGCGTTCGCGCAGGCCGGGGTCCAGGGTGATGAGCACCCCGTGCGGCTGGAAGTGGCCGAGGGCGGCGCGCTTCTCCAGGTTGGCGGGGGTGAAGGCGTGATCCTCCAGTACCCTGCGCACGTCGGCGGCGGCCAGCGGGATCAGCGCCGGGCCCCGCACCGGGATCCGGACCAGCAGCGGGCCCTCGCCGTGCCTGGCCCTGAGCCGTTCGAGAAGGCGCGCGCCGCGCCGGTCGGCGTCGAGGAGGGCGGCCAGCCGTACGCCGAGGGGCCGGCGGAGGGCGACGCCCTGGGCGAGCGCGGGCAGCAACACGCCCACGCCCAGGCGCGCGCTCTCCAGCACCGAGGCGCGCGGCAGACCTGCGCGGCCGAGCCGGGAACGCGCGTAGGCCCTGCCGCGCAGGCGCTGCACCCAGCCGGCGGGCCGCAGCGCGGGGTGGTGGTTGACGATCGGGTCGAAGTCGGCCTCGCCCTCGGCGTGCCCGGTCAGGCGCAGGATCGCGATCCTGCGCCCGTTGGCCTTGAGCGCGAAGGCGAGTGGCGGATGCGCGCGCACGGGATCGGCGGGCGGCTGCTCGCCGAGCGGTTCGGCGGTGAAGCGGACCCGTCCCCCGTCGTGCCGGTAGGACAGGATCGTGGAGTAGTGCCGGGTGCCGGGAAGGCAGGACAGCAGCAGGTCCAGGTCCCCGTCCGGATTCAGGATCTTGATGGCGAGGCCGAGCACGTCGGGCAGCGAGCCCGGCAGCGACAGGCCCTTGGACAGCCGTGCCCGCACCGGCCGCGGCCCGCGGTCCAGCGCGGGCACGCCCAGCGGCGGGTGCTCGTCGATCTCGAGCGTGCCGGTGAAGAGTTCGCCCACGGTGTGGAGGGCTCGTCCCTGCCGGAAGTGCGCGACTCGGGTGATCGTCGACATGCAGGAACGGCTACCCCGTGCCGTGGCGATGACACCGTGCCCCCTGTCAGCTCCCCGCCATGGTTTCCCTACATGACCGCCAGCTGGCCGCCGTCGATGACCAGCTCGGTGCCGTGGATGAAGGCCGCGTCGTCGGAGGCCAGGAAGGCGTAGCCGGCCGCGACCTCCGCGGCGAGCCCGGCCCGGCCCAGGGGGATGTGGTCGCGCTCGTAGGAGGAGACGAAGTCGTCGGCGAGCCCGGCCGAGATGGCGGCGTTGAGCGGGGTCCTGATGTAGCCGGGGCACAGGGCGTTCACCCTGATGCCGTGCTTGCCGAGCTCGACCGCCATGGTCCTGGTGAGCAGCAGCACGCCGCCCTTGGAGGCGTTGTAGTGGGCGTAGTCGGCCTCACCGCCCAGCCCGTTGGTCGAGGACATGTTGAGGATGACGCCGCCCTCGCCCCGCTCGACCAGGTGACGGCCTCGAGCATGATCGGGCCCGGCGAGCCCATCGTGATCGACGCCGGCCTCACCGGGCGGGTGGACTGGGAGGTCGAGGTGGCGGTGGTCGTCGGCACGCCGCTGCGGCACGCGTCCCCCGCGCAGGCGCTGGCGGCAGTGGCCGGCTACACCGTGGCCAACGACGTCTCCGCCCGCGACCTGCAGTTCGCCGACGGCCAGTGGACGCGCGGCAAGAGCCTGGACACCTTCTGCCCGCTCGGGCCGGTCATCGTGACCCCCGACGAGCTCGGCGACCCCCAGGCGCTGCGGCTGTGGACGGCGGCGGGCGTCGTGGAGCTGGCCGCGAACGCTGTGCACGCCTGGTCGCTGGCCGCGCCCGCCCCGGGCGCCCGCGTGGGGATCATCGGCGCGGGCGCGATCGGGCTGGCCTGCCTGCAGGTCGCCCTGTCCGGCAAGGCCGCCTGCATCGAGGTCGCCGACCGCGCGGAAAGCCGCCGCTCGATCGCGGGACGCCTCGGCGCGGACGCGGCCGTCGCCGAGCTGACCGGCGAGTACGACGTGATCTTCGACGCTGTCGGCGCCGCCACCCACGAGCGGTCGCTCGCCCTGCTGCGGCCCGGCGGGGTTGCGGTCTGGCTGGGCCTGGCCGATCCTGTCGCGGGCTTCGACGCCGCCGCCCTCGTGCGCGGGGAGAAGCGGGTGCTCGGCTCGTTCGCCTACACCGACGCGGACTTCGCCACGGCCGCCGAGCTCGTCGGCGGCTAAGATCTCAGCTGGGTCGGCACCTTCCCGCTGAGCGAGGGCGCCGAGGTCTTCACCGCCCTAATGAACGGTGCCGCCGTTCCCGTCAAGGCCCTGCTCGCGCCATGAAGCGAGGCAGCGTGGACCTCCTCCTGTCCCAGTATCGCCCGGTCTCCCAGCTGCGGGTCCCCGTCACCACGGTCGAGCGGGCGCGCGTACCGGCCGTGGACGCCCATGTCCACCTCGGCCGCCGGCTCACCGGCGACGGCGGCTGGGGGGTCAAGGACGTGCCCGCGCTGCTGGCGACGATGGACGCGCTCAACCTGCGGGGCATGGTCAACCTCGACGGCCGGTGGGGCCGGGAGCTCGCCGCGAACCTGGAACGTTACGACGCCGCCCATCCCGGCAGGTTCGCCACCTTCTGCCACGTCGACTGGTCGCTGACCGCGGAACCGGGTCACGGCTTCGGCGAGCGGCTGGCCGCGCAGCTGCGCGCCTCGGTCACGCACCCCGACGTCCACCGCATCAACTTCCGCTTCATGGAGACCGCCGACGAGGCCTTCGCCCACTCGCTGGAGGACCCGCCGCTGATGGGGGCGGTGGACCATCAGCGGGCTCGACCTGCCCGAAGAGGTGCTCGGGCAGGTCGACGCCGGCAACGCGCTCAAGCTCGTGCCGAGGCTGGCATGAGCGGGCGGCCCCGCGCCCGGCAGGGCCGCGGCGCGGGCTCACCTACACGGCTTGTACGGCTTGTCGTACAGCGAGTAGTCGGCGGCCTTCTTGATGGAGTTGAACTTCAGCTGGTTCGCCTTGGCGCAGTAGCCGCCGGGCGAGGTCTTGTACTCCACCTGGAAGACCGGCTTGCCGGCCCTGACGAAGGCCGACAGGGCGGAGCACTCCTGCCACTGGAAGCACCCCTCGTTGACGGCGTAGTCGAAGACCGACACCAGCTCGTCGATCTGGCTGAGGTCGTTCTTCAGCGCCACGGACAGGCCCTTGCGGTGCGCCATGTCGGCCAGCGCCTTGTTGTAGACCAGCTGGGTCTGCGGGCTGATGTCCCAGCCGGTGACCGACTTGCCCTCCTCGTGGGCGTGGACGACGTCGAACTCGACGCCGTCGAAGCCGGCCTGCACGCACTTGTCGACGCGGGCCTCCATCATCTTCAGCAGGAAGTCGCGCTGGCCCTTGTCGTTGTTGATGTTGGCCCACCGCTCGTTCGGGAACTCGTCGCTGAACGGCTTGCCCAGCAGGGACTTGCCGTGGCTCTCGTGCCAGTCGACGAACTCCTGGTAGTCCGGCCGGAAATCCTCGATGGAGCCGGCGTCGACGTAGCAGACGGCCTTGGCGCCCCTGGCGTGGATGGCCTTGACGGCCGCGGTGTTGAGCGTGGTGTTGTTGCCGGCGATCTCGGCGTCCGCGTACAGGTCGATGTCGAAGATGCTGGGCCGTACGCAGGCCCCGCCGCTCTGCGGCGTCTCGCAGATGCCGACGTTGATGCCGCCGGTCGCGGCGAAGGCCTTGGTGCCCTGGAGCTGGTACTGCCAGCGGCTCTGCACCGGCGGGCGCCAGATCGCCGCGCTTGCGCCCGACCGCCCGCCGCTCGTGGCGGCGCCCGTGACGGCGCTCGCCGCGCCGCCCGACGCCGTGCCACCCGCCGGGCCTGCCGTGGCGGCGCCGGCGGTGACGCCGGCGGTGACGGTGACACCGGTAGTCCCGGGCGTCGCCGTCGTGGCGGCCTCGGCGGAGGCGTACAGGCCGGTGACGGCGAGCGGCAGTAAGGCCGTGACCGCGGTCAACCGGGTCGAGATCGATCGGAGCTTGGTCAATCTACTCACCTTCTATTCCATATAGCGAAATGATATTCCGCGACTAAGGAAAAACACGGTGCAGGTCGGGCTGACGACCTTCCAGGGCCAGCACCGCGCCGACTGGCCGGCGATCATGGCGGGCACGGTGCTGACGACGGTGCCGGTGCTCGCGGTGTTCCTCGCCGGCCAGCGCCGCTTCGTCCAGGCGCTGACCGGCGCGGTGAAAGGCTGACGGCGCATACCGCACCCACCGGCGCCGTCAGCCGACGTCCCGGCGGGGAGACCTGCGCGCTCCCCGCCGGGACGTTCAGGCCTGCTCGGCGACCGCCCGCCTGAGCACGTTGCCCACCTCTTCCATTCTGGCCGGGGACATGCGGTCCTTGATCGCCGTCACGCTCACCGCCGCCACGGGCGCCGTCCTGCCCATGAAGACGGGGGCGGCCACGCACCGCACGCCCGGCTCGTTCTCCTCCAGGTCGAGCGCGTAACCGCGCTGCCGTACCTGGTCGAGATGCGTGGCCAGCTTCGCCGGGTTGGTGATCGTGTTGCGGGTCCTGGCCGCCAGCGGGCCGTACCTGTCGGCCCACGCCTTGATCGCCTCGTCGGTCGGGTACGTCCAGGCCAGCAGCGCCTTGCCGACGCCGGTGCAGTGGGCGGCGTTGCGGCCGCCCACGACCGAGGTCATCGTGATCGACCGCACCGCCTCGACCTTGTCGAGGTAGACGACCTCGCCGCCGTCGAGCATGGCCATGTGCACCGTCTCGGTGAACTCCTCGCTCAGCCGCAGCAGCAGGGGACGCACCAGCGTGCGCAGATCCATCGTCTCGTAGAACCTGAACGCGGTCGCCAGCATCTCGGTGCCGAGGAAGTAGGGGCCGCTCGGCTCGGGCTGGGCGGCGAACCCGCGGTGCTTCAGCGCGCCCAGCAGCCGGTGGAGCGAGCTCTTGGGGAGGCCGAGCCTGGTGGCCAGCTCGTCGAGCGTAACGCCCCTGCTGTGTTTTCCGATCTCCTGCAGGATGAGCAGGGCGCGATCGACGCTGCCGACGGGGGACTGAGCCTCAGCCACTGCACTCTCCTCCAAGTTCCGCTTTGTGGAATGCTAGCGCGTGATACGGAACTTGGCGCGTTTCGCGAGCCGCGGGTTCACGTCACCGGGACGATCCGCGCCTCCGCCAGCACCCCGTGCTCGATCCTCAGCACCCCCAGCGTCCCGTACGGCTGGCGGCGCCGGTCCGTGGGCGAACCGGGGTTGAAGATGCGCAACCCCTCGCCCGACTCGTCCAGCGGGATGTGCGAGTGGCCGAACACGACCAGGTCGGCCTCGGGGAACAACCGGCGCATCCGCGCGAGCCTGCCCCTGGCGGGGCCGCTGTCGTGGACCATGCCCACCCGCAGACCGTCGAGCGTCAGCTCCAGCGTCTCGGGCGCCGCCAGCTCGGGGCCGTCGTTGTTGCCCTTCACCACGTGCACCGGCGCGAACGCGGCCAGTTCCGCCAGCACGGACGGCACGCAGACGTCCCCCGCGTGCAGGATCGCGTCGGCGCCGCGCAGATGCTCGGCCACTCTCGGCGGGCACGACCTCCAGCGGCGCGGCGCGTGCGTGTCGGACAGCACCACGACGTTCATGGGCTGTCCCTACCCGTCAACCGCCGGAATCCGATGAACCGCCGAAACCTGATGAACCGCCGAGACCTGATGAACCGCCGAGACCGATCGACCGCCGAGACCGATCAACCGCCGAAAAAGGTGACCGCGTTCTTGGTCGCCACCGACGTCCACGGCACGATGACGACGCCGCCCTTCCGCTCGAACACCATGGCGTTGTCGCCCTCGGTGCCGAACTCCTGCGGCAACGTCGCCACCGGCGTCGCCTTGCCCGACGCGGCGTCGAGCCGTACCAGTCGGGGGGCCAGGTCCCGCCGGTCACCCACCTCCAGCGCCAGCAGCCCCTTGTCGTCGGCGCGGACGTAGGTGAGCTTGGTGGCGTTGGTGCCCGACGACTCCCACAGCCGCCTGCCCGTCTTGAGATCGAAGGCCAGCGCCTTGTTGCTGGAGCGGAGCTCGTTCGGCACGTTCTCGGGGAAGGTCGCCAGGTACAACCGGTCGCCGTGGACGGCGTAGCGGTACTTCTCCGCCATGCCGTCGAACGTCGCGACCTTGTTCATGCTCAACATGTCCACGTGGCCGGGCTTGATGGCGACCTCGCGGCCCCCCGCGTCGAAGGCGAGGAAGATCTCCTCGCCACCACGTTCCACCTGGACGATGACAGGGTCGGCCGACAGGACGGAGGGGCCGAGGCCCGTCTCGCCCAGCGGGTAGCGCTTGACGGCTTTGCCGCTGTGCGGGTCCAGCACCTCCACGCGGTTCGGGGTGCCGGCGAACGAGCAGTCGTAGATCACGACCACGCGGGCGGCGGCCGCGTCGACGTCCTCCAGGTGGCAGCCCTCGGGCGGCGCGACGGTCCACCGCTTCGCGCCGTCGGACAGCCGGTGGCCGTACACCGTCTCCTTCACCGACAGCACCACCATGTCGCCCGCGCTCATCAGCTGCGGCGCGGTGATCATGTTGGCCAGGCTGGACTTCTCCGCCGGAATCTTGATCTTCCAGGTGAGCCGGCCCTTGGCCGCGTCGACGCCCGCCAGGTGGTCGCACATGCTGGCGCTGCCGTACGCGACGGCGCCCTTGCCCGCCGCCAGCTGGCCGGTGCCACCGCAGAGCTGCTCGCCGGGGGAGGGCACGCCCCACGCTCGTTTGCCGTTCTTGAGGTCGTAGGCGAGCAGGCCGTCCTTCTGGGCGCGGACGATCGTGGTGTCGGTGAGCCATGCCGCGAAGGCCATGCCCGCGGTGAAGTCGGTGCTGTCGGCGTTCGTCAGCGGCACCGCCCACTGGCCGAGCGCCTCGCCGTCGCCGCTCTGCGCGGTCGTCCCCTGCGGTCCGGAGCCCGAGGTGGCCACGAACCACGCGGTGCCGGTGCCCACGGCCAGCAAAACCACGAGGCCGAGCACGACGAACAGCGAGGTGCGGCCCTTGCTCCCCTGCGCCTGCCGCGGCGGCTGCTGCGTACTGGCCGGGCCGGTCGGGTACGGCGCCTGCTGGTTCCACGACTCGGCCTGCGGGCCGGGCCCCGAGGGCGGCCCGTAGGAGGGCCCGCCGGGCGGGCCGTAGGAGGGCTGGGCCTGGGGCGGCGGACCGTAGGGAGGCTGCGCCTGGTTCGGTGGCCCGTATCCGGGCTGCCCGTGGTTCGGCGGCGCCGGCTGAGCGGGGTGCGCCTGGCTCGGCGGCCCGTAGGGCGGCTGACCCTGGGGAGCTCCATAGCCCGGCTGGCCCTCAGGAGGCCCATAGCCCGGCTGGCCCTGAGGAGGTCCATAGCCCGGCTGGCTCTCAGGAGGCCCATAGCCGGGCTGGGCCTCAGGGGCGCCGTAGCCCGGCTGGCCCTGAGGGGCGCCATAGCCAGGCTGACCCTGGTGAGGGGGCCCGTAGGCCGGGTGGCCCCCGGTCGGGGAGCCGTACCCGGGCTGCCCGCCGTACTGGTGGCCGTTGTGCTGATCGGTCATCCCCGTCCCCCCTTACGCCAGCTGGCGGCGAACGTAGGCCGCCCACTGCCGCTCGAACTCCGCCTTGCTCACGCCGAGCACCTCGAACAGCGCCGCCTCGCTCTCGTCGCCCTGCGCCCGGTAGGCCGCGACCACGCCTTCGGCCAGCTTGCGCTCGCCGAACTTCGTCGCGATGAAGCGCATGGCGAGGTTGCCCATGAAGTAGTTGGTGTTGACCATGTTCTTGTAGTCCCAGAACACGTTGTCGGGCAGCCGGCCGTCGAAGGGCCTGGCCATCCGTCCCGCCACGTAGGCCCTGCCGTCCGGGTACCGGCGCACCTGGGCGACGCTCTGGTGCCGCGTGGCGACGTAGTCGGCGAAGCCCTCGACGATCCAGTTGGGCTTGCCGAACAGGGACATCTCGGCGCTGTCGAGGCTCGCGACCAGCGAGTGGGCGATCTCGTGCTGGCTGACCTCCTTGATGCCCGCGGTGTCGGAGAAGAAGGGCGAGGTGGTGTCGAGCACGATCCGGCTACCGCCGATCTTGACGTCGTCGCCGGGGCGCCAGCTCAGCATCGGGATCGACACGCCCGCCTCGTGCGCCTTCTCCTTGCGGAACAGGTTGCCCAGCTGCGCCTGGCCCTTGGCCAACGCGACCACGAACCCGCTCGGCACGGTGGCGTCCGGCGGCCCGTTGCGCCGCCAGTAGTCCAGGTCGTCGGCGGTGGCCTGGGCGACGGTCGGCGCGATGCGCCTGGCCAGTCCGGCGTCCTCCGGTCTGGCCAGCACGAGGCTGGGGCCCGCCTCCACCACGGCCACGCCGGGCCAGATGTCCCAGGGGCCGGGGTAGTACACGGTCTTGGAGCCCTCACCGCCCGTGATCGGCGGCGGCGCGCCGCCGACCTTGGTGACGACCAGGGGGGCGTCGGCCGACGCCTTCTTGATCGTCCAGCGGTACCACTCCGAGACCGGCTTCAGGTCGATGCGGGTGAAGCGGTGGACGAACGCGACGTCCTGGGTGAAGGTCACGCCGCGCCCGAAGCTGTCCTCCGCCCGGCCGTTGCGGCGCAGCGTCTGGTACGACATCTCGCTCAGCGGCATCTTGCGCAGGTTGGCGAAGAGCCTGGCCTGGCCACGGACCAAAGCCGCGTTCCCCGGGTCGAAGATCGAGGTGAACGCCTTGGCGTCGCCTGCGGTCAGCGCGTCGCCGTGCGACTTCAGCAGCGCGTCGATCTCCTGGTCGGTGACCACGACGGCGGCGGGATCCGACCCCTGGCCGTTCTGTCCCTTCTCGGCCGCTCCGGTCGGGGCCGGGTCGAGGGCGCCCGCCGAGCTCCCGCCCCTCAGCACCAGTCCCACGCCCGCGCCGACACCGATCACCAGGACCAAGGACAGGACGCCGAGCGCCACCCACAGCCCGGTCCTGCGCCTGGGTGACGGCGGCGGGGGCGGGGGCGGCGGTGGCTGCTGCCACTGCGCCTGCTGCCCCTCCTGCCACTGCCCTTGCTGCCCCTGCTGTCCCTGCTGCCATGGCGCCTGGTACTGCTGCTGTCCCTGCGCCTGCGGCCACTGCGCCTGGTACGGCTCCTGCGCCTGCTGCCCCTGCTGCCACGGCGGAGACTGCGCCGGGTACTGCTGCTGAAAACCGGGCCCCGTCGTCACAATTGCCCCGTTAGAGCTCGTAGGTCACGAAAGGCCAAAATCGTATCAGCGGTTACAGAGACGGTCATGCAGGGTCAGGGGATCAGGCCATCCTTCATCACCGGCGTGCCCTGCGGTGCCTGGAGCGGTCAGCAGTCCGCGCTCCCCACGGGCGGCCGCCGCGAAGGAGGACCTCAGTCAATGGCAGCTCCCTGACGTTCCGTCCGGCGGGGCGGGCGGCCGGCCGCCCAGGTGGGTGAGGTAGTGGTGGAGGTGGCCGGAGCCCTCCAGCATGGCCGTGGCCCGCTCGACCAGCTCCGCCTGGCGCTGGGCGATGGCCGCGCGCAGCGCGTCGCTGCTGCCCGTGCGGCGCAGGCCGTCCAGGATGACGTGGATCTGCGGGAACAGGTAGCGGCCCCGCCTGAGCATGCTGATCATCCGGGCGTCGCGCACGTCGGCGGGGCCGAAGATGCGGTACCGCGTGCCGGGCTCGCGCCTGGGGGACAGCAGGCCCGCCGACTCCCACACCCGAAGCGCCGAGGTGCGCACGCCGAGGTAGGCGGCCACCTCGCCGATGCGCATGCCCGCACGGGGCAGCGCCGAGTCGTCCGGTGCCTGCTCGGCGACCGCCTCCAGCGCCTCGCCCACCGCCTGGAGGGACAGCCGCTGCTCGTGCAGCGCCGCGTGCCCCGCGTTCACGAGGGTGAGCGCCTCGGGCAGGTCGCCCGCGTGGACGGCCTGCATGACCGAGCGCGCGGTGTCCCACCCGTATCCCCTGGCGAGCGTCCGGTAGGTCACCAGCGCGGCGCGGTGCCCCTCGTGGAATCGGCGATATCCGGCGGCCGTCCGGGGGCTGGGGGGCAGGATGCCGGTGTCGGCGTAGTTGCGGATCTGCTGGGTGGATATGCCGGCCATGCGCGCCAGATCGATCGGACGCAGCGCCGTCCGCTGTGGGCTCATCGCCTCTCCCCTTACGTCGTGGTTGAAGGTTATCGGCACCCAGACTCGGCGAGAGCGGCGGATCTTCGGAAAAAGTCTTCACGAGCGCTTCAATGAGACACTTGAAGCGCGGATGCCGGCGGCGGCGACGGCCGCCCGATCACCGGCTCGCTCCCTCTTTCCGGGCACGCACGGGCATCCGCCTGACCTCTCGGCCGCAGTGACCATCACACGAGTATGGAAAGGTTTCCGTGGTTTCCAGCCAGCAGGCAGACAACCTTCGTCATGACAGCGTCCGCGGATCGCAGCACACCGCCGCGGACGGCCACGATCTCATCCAGGTGCGTGGCGCCAGGGAGAACAACCTGACCGGGGTGTCGCTCGACATCCCGAAGCGACGGCTCAGCGTGTTCACCGGGGTCTCCGGATCCGGCAAGTCCTCGCTCGTCTTCGACACGATCGCCGCCGAGTCGCGGCGGCTGATCAACGAGACCTACACGGCCTTCGTCCAGAACTTCATGCCCAGTCTCAACCGTCCGGACGTCGACGCGCTGCGCAACCTCAGCGCGGCGATCATCGTCGACCAGGAGCGGATGGGCGCCAACGCGCGATCCACGGTGGGCACCGCCACCGACGCCCACACGATGCTGCGGATCATGTTCAGCCGGATCGGCCTCCCGCACGTCGGCCCGCCCTTCGCCTTCAGCTTCAACAGGGCCGAGGGTATGTGCCCGGAGTGCGAGGGGCTGGGCAAGGTCACCGACATCGACATCGACGAACTGGTCGACAGGGAGCGGTCGCTGAACGAGGGGGCGATCAAGGTTCCCGGGTTCGCGGTCGACACCTGGTACTGGCAGCTCATGGCGCACTCGGGCCTGTTCGACCCCGACCTGAAGCTGCAGGACTTCACCCCCGAGCAGTGGGAGGACTTCCTCCACAAGCCCGCCACCAAGATCAAGATCGGCTCGAACAACCTCACCTACGAGGGACTCGTCACCAAGGTCAGGCGGCTCTACCTGGCCAAGGACCGCGAGTCCATGCAGCCGGGAGCCCGCGCGTTCGCCGACCGGGCGGTCAAGCTCACCGGCTGTCCCGCCTGCGGCGGCACCCGGCTGAACGCCGCCGCCAGGTCCGCCCTGATCAACGGCCGCGGCATCGCCGAATGCTCGGCCATGCAGATCAACGACCTGGCCGCGTTCGTCCGCGACATCGACGACGCCTCCGTGGCGCCGCTGCTGGCCACCCTGCTCGAAACCCTCGACGCGCTGGTCGAGATCGGCCTCGGCTATCTCAGCCTCGACCGGGAGTCCGGCACGCTGTCCGGCGGCGAGGCGCAGCGCGTGCGGATGGTGCGCCACCTCACCTCGAGCCTGACCGACGTCACCTACGTCTTCGACGAGCCCACCGCGGGGCTGCACCCGCACGACATCCAGCGCATGAACGGCCTGCTGCTCAGGCTGCGCGACAAGGGCAACACGGTCCTGGTCGTCGAGCACAAGCCGGAGACGATCGCGATCGCCGACCACGTGGTCGACCTCGGCCCCGGCGCCGGCACGGCGGGCGGCCGCGTCTGCTACGCCGGAGACCTGGACGGCCTGCGCGCCTCCGGCACCCTGACCGGGCGCTACCTCGACCACCGGGTCAGCCTGCGCGAGAAGGTCCGCACGCCGGCCGGGCAGTTGCCGATCCGGGGCGCCTCGCTGCACAACCTCAGGGACGTCGCCGTCGACATCCCCCTCGGCGTGCTCACCGTCGTCACCGGCGTCGCCGGATCGGGCAAGAGCTCGCTGATCCACGGCTACGTCGCCGGGCGCGACGGCGTGATCGTCGCCGACCAGTCGGCCATCCGCGGCTCCCGCCGCAGCAACCCGGCCACCTACACCGGGCTCCTCGACCCGATCAGGGCGGCCTTCGCCAAGGCCAACGGCGTCAAGCCCGGCCTGTTCAGCGCCAACTCCGAAGGCGCGTGCCCCGCCTGCAAGGGCATCGGCCTCATCTACACCGACCTGGCGATGATGGCCGAGGTGGCGACGGTGTGCGAGGAATGCGAGGGCCGGCGCTTCACCCCCGAGGTGCTGACCTACCGGCTGCGCGGCAAGAACATCAGCGAGGTCCTCGGCATGTCGGTGTCCGAGGCGCGCGAGTTCTTCACCACCGGCCAGGCCAGGACCATCCTCGACCGGCTGACGTCGGTCGGGCTCGGCTACCTCGGTCTCGGCCAGCCGCTCACCACGCTGTCCGGAGGCGAACGGCAGCGGCTCAAGCTGGCGATCCACATGGCGAAGAACGGCACGACCTACGTGCTGGACGAGCCGACCACCGGGCTGCACCTGGCCGACGTCGACCAGTTGCTGGACCTGCTCGACCGGCTCGTGGACGACGGGAACACCGTCATCGTGATCGAGCACCACCAGGCGGTCATGGCCCGCGCGGACTGGATCATCGACCTCGGGCCGGGAGCCGGCCACGACGGCGGGCAGGTCGTGTTCGCCGGGCCGCCGGCCGACCTGGTCGACACCGGGACCTCGCTGACCGCCCAGCACCTGCGCCGGTACGTCGGCTGAGCGACGGGGTGCTCCCGGGCGTTGCCGGGGGCACCCCACCCGTCGCCCGGTGTTCAGGGGGACGCGCCGGCGACGGCGTCGCGTGTCAGGCAGGGGGTGGGGTGCCTGCCGTACGGGCAGGCGATTCGCGAGCCGACGTGGTCGTGCGCGTGCTGACCGCCGGCGGGCGGCGGGGTGCGCTACGGCTTGCGGGCGATCCCGCCGTACATCAGCCGCTGCCCCACCGTCAGCTTGGCGGGGACGTCCTGCTCGGGGCGCCACAGCGGCAGCGGCACCACGCCCGGCTCGACCAGCTCGAACCCGTCGAAGAACGCGGTGATCTCCGCGGCGGTGCGGAAGCGGCCGGTCCCGAGCAGCGCGAGGAACTTCTTCTCCGCGTCGCGCGAGTCCTGGCTGGAGTCGCAGAAGTGCGTGATGAACAGGTGGCTGCCCGACGGGACCGCGTTCATGTAGGCCTCGACGATCCCGCGAGGGTCCTCGTCGTCGTGCAGGTGGTGCAGGATGCCCACCAGCATCACGCCCACCGGGCGGTCGAAGTCGATCAGCCGCTGGACGGCCGCGTCCTTGAGGATGGCGTGCGGGTCGCGCAGGTCGGAGGTGACGACCGCGGTGCGCTCGTTCTCCGCCAGCAGCGCCCTGCCGTGGGCCAGCACCATCGGGTCGTTGTCGACGTAGATGACGTGCGCCGCGGGGTTCGCGCGCTGGGCCACCTGATGGGTGTTCTCAACCGTCGGCAGCCCGGAGCCGAGGTCGACGAACTGGGTGATGCCCTGCTCGACCATGAACCGCACGCCGCGGCCGAGGACCTGCCGGTTGTAGGTGGCCACGTCGTAGATCTCGGGGACGACCTTCACGATCTCGGCGACGAACTCACGGTCGACCTCGAAGTTGTCCTTGCCGTTGAGGACGACGTCGTAGGCCCTCGCGATGCTCGGCCTGGTCGTGTCGATGGCGTTGTTCCACTCGGGCTGCTGGTCGGCCACAGGTTCCTCCTCGCGGGCAGTGAAGATCATCATAGGGCCCCGGTACGGCGGGTAGAGCGCGATTCGGCAGAGACTGTCGCTTTCGTTCCGCCTGGCAGACCCCGCCGGCCCTCGGCCCGGGAAGGACGTGCCCGATCGGGACCTGACCCCATCGGGCACGCCTCTCTCCTCGCCGGTCCCGCCCCACCCACGGCCGCCAGGACGTCCCGCTCCACTCACGGCCGCGAGGACGTCTCACTCCTCCTGTGGTCGCGAGGACGTTTCCGGACTCGACGGCCGGGCGGCCGGGGCGTCACGTCAGGGCGTAGATGCGCAGGTAGTCGACCTCCATCCAGGCGTCACCCGCACTGCCCTCGCCGGGGAACCAGTCCAGCTGCAGGCACGCCGACATCGGGGTGGTCGCCGCGATCGAGGACCTGAACCACTCCTGGCCGTCGATGTAGCCGACCACGCCCTCGGGGGAGTTCTCCACCGCGTAGGTGTGCCAGGTGGTCATGTCGAGGTCGGCGTGCGCCTCCTGCCGTCCCGAGGGGCTGTGCATGAAGAAGTTCGGGCGCTGCCGTTCCGGATCGTCGATGACCTCGAGGAAGTCGATCTCCTGACCGCCGTTGGGCACCACGCCGCCTCCTCCGCCGGCCGGCCACAGCAGCGCGACCGGATGGTAGGAGCCCGCGCCGGGATACAGCCGGATGCGCGCCTCCCACCGCCCGTACAGCTGGGTGTACCTGGCCGCGAGCCCGGCGGTGGTGCCGTCGGCCGCGCCGTACAGGAACAGCGAGCCGTCGCCCAGGTACAGCTGGCCGGGCGAGCGGCGGCCGTTGCCGGCGTGGCCGGCGGAGTCGTAGACGGCCCACTCATTGGGGTCGAGATAGTCGTCGAACTCGGCGCACCACACCGGCTGCCCCCAGCCGCGCTGGTCAGGGAGCTGCGCGCAGGGGGCGGCCGTGGCGACGCCGACGAACCCCGGCGTGCTCCAGTGCAGCGCCGCCACCACCCCGATGACGGCGAGGCGGGATCGCGTGGTCGACCTCACGGCGCACCCCCTTCCGCCCTGGCGCAGCCGGCCGCGGGCCCGAACACCCAGCACATCGTAGGACCGAGGGTCGCTTGGGCGGCGCCGGTTCCGGCCGGGTCGCCGGACACGGCCGGCGGCTGGGCCTCGGGTGCACCGGCCAGGTCACCGATCGCGCGGGCGCCGGGCTGCCGGCCGTCCGTGGTGAGCGGCCGGTCGCCGGCGGCGAACGGCTGGGCACCGGTGGTCAACGGCTGGGCACCGGTGGTGAACGGCTGGGCGGCGGCGGGCGGGACGAAGGCCCACCCGGGTGCCGGCGCCTGCACGCCCGTCCCGGTGCCGGCCGTGCCGTGCCACGGCGACAGGCCCCAGCAGGCGGCGCTGTCCTGGGCGAGGCAGGTCTGCCCGGTGGCGGTGGCCGGCGGAGCGAGCGCGGGCAGCGGCAGGACGGTCCGGGCGGTGAGGGCGTTGAGCGGGTTGAGGGCGAGCGCGCGGGGCGCGGCCTGTCCGGTGCTCGGGGCGGGCTGGGCGGTGGGGGCGCTCACGGAAGCGGGCGGCGCGGAGGGAAGCGCCACCGCAGGAGGCGCCGAGGGGGGCACCGAGGGAGGCACCGAGGGCGGGACGGAAGGCGGGGGACTCGCCTCCGCCGGCACCGGCGGCTGGGGGGCGGGTTCGCGGGCCGGGGTCGACGCCCGGACCGGTCCCGTCGTGACGGCGGGCTGCCTGACGGTGGGCTGCTTGACGGGGGGCTGTTTGACGGCGGGCGGTTGACCGGCGGGCGTGGGGCGGGCGCCGGGCTCGGCGGTGTTCTTGGCGGCACTCGTCGCGGCCCCGGTGGGCGTGACCTTGACGGGCGTGGGCTTGGGCGCGGTGCTTGCCGTCGGTTTCGGCGCGGTGCTGGCCGTCGGCTTGGGTGCGGCGCTGTTCGTGGCGGCGGGCTTGGGGATGCTCGGCACGGTCGGCTTGGCCGTGGTGCCCTTGCCGGGCAGCGGGAGGGGGAACTCCATCTTGGCGGGCGGCCACTCGACCGGCGCGGGCCGATCGGACGGCAGCGGCTTCGGCTCCTCCTGCTTGGGCGCCGGCTTCGCGGTGGCAGGAGGGTCGGGCTTCTTCCTCTCGGGCGAGTGCGTGGCCTTGGGGGCCTTCGTCGCCGTGGGGCTGTCGGATGCCGTGGGCGTGTCCGTCGGTTCCGGGCTCGGTACCGACGTCGATCGTTGTGTCGATTGCTCGGTCGGTTCCGACGTCGGTTCCGAGGTTGGTTCCGAGGTCGGTTTCGAGGTCGGCTCTTCCGTGGGCTCAGGGGCAGGCTCAGGAGCCGGCTCAGGGGCGGGCTCGGGAGCCGGCTCGGGCGCGATCGTCCCCGCGGGACCTCCCTCAGGAGAGGACGGGTCGACGTCGGCGTGCGAGGTCCACGGCTGGGCGAGCGCTCCGCCACCCACGACGGACACGCAGGCCAGCAGCAGGCCGGAGGCTAAGGAAAGGCGCCGGGAGGGGCGGCTGGGGGTCATGAGCGGCTGTCTCCTGGAGTCACGAGGTGGGCTGGGTACGGGCGATGGGCCGCCAGCCCGCCGCGGTGAACTGGGGGGTGCCCGGCGCGGCAGCGGGCGGCGCCGCGGCGGGCCGGGTGTCGGGGGTGTTGACCCAGTCCCCGCCGCGCAGCGTCGGGTGCCAGGTCATGAGCAGGTTCATGGCGTAGGGGCTGGAGTAGACCGGGCCCGAGTCGCCCTTGGTGGCCGTCACCTGGACGAGGACCGAGACGAGGATCTGGTCCTCGGCGCGCTCCTGCCAGCGGATGCCGATCGTGCTCGACCGCATCGCCGCTCCCGCGGGCAGCGACCCCTCCTCGGGCAGGCCGAGGGTGCGCCGCCAGCCCTTGGTCGCGCTCACGGCGCCCGCGCGGGCCGCCTCCTGCTGCTCCGGCGGCGCGTACAGCTGCGCGGCGGCCGTCGCCTGCACGTCGTCGAGCGACCAGGCCGCCTCCAACGTCGCGGCGGCGGCCGAGGCGGCGCCCAGCTCGGTGTGCGGGAAACCGATGGGGAAACCCGCCGCGCCGTGGTACCCGGCGGGCTCTGCCAGGGTGACGGGCCCGTCGTCCGCTCCTGGACGCAGCAGCGTCCAGGCGGCCACGGCCAGCGCGAGGACCGCGACCACCGCGATCGCCACCCGGCGTGCGCGGTGGCGGCGCCGTACCGGACCCAGATCCCAGCGCAGGGCCGGGTCCTCCATCACCGGCGGCACTAGCGGCCCCGATCGGGACGCAGGCTGAAGGCCTGCCCGGCGGCGGCGGCCAGGCGCAGGTAGGCGCCCGCCGTGGTCGGCCGCAGCCGCAGCAGGTCGACCTCGGCGCCCTCCTTCAGGTGCGGGTCGAACGGCACGCGGATGACGGTCCTGCAGCGGGCCGCGAAGTGCTGCTCCAGCAGGTCCACATCGACGTCGCAGCGCTCCTCGACGGCGTTCAGCACCACGATCGCGTTCTTGACCAGGTCGGCGTGCCCGTGCGCGGTGAGCCAGTCGAGCGTGGCCGCCGCCGAGTTGGCGCCGTCCACCGCCACCAGGCTGACCAGGACGATCTGGTCGGCCAGGTCCAGGGTCGCGCCCATCGCGCCGTGCAGCAGCCCGGTGCCGCAGTCGGTGATGCAGATGGAGTAGTAGCGCTCGATCAGCCCGGCGACCGTACGGTAGTCGTCGGCGTCGAACGCGTCGCTCACCGCGGGATCGGTGTCGGAGGCGAGCACCTCCAGGCGTGCGGGCGACTGGGAGGTGAAGGCCCGCGCGTCGGCGTACCTGACGATGTGCTCGGCCTCGGCCAGCAGCGTGCGGATGGTCGCGGCGGTCTCCGACTTCACCTTCAGCCCCAGCGTCCCCCTGTCGGGATTGGCGTCGATGGCGATGACCCTGTCGCCCCGCAGCGAGGCGAGCGTGTTGCCCAGCGCGGCCGTGGTGGTGGTCTTGCCGACGCCCCCCTTCAGGCTCATGACCGCGATCCTGTGGTGCCCGCTGGCCACCGGGGTCTGCGCCTGGGCGATCAGCTTGCGGCGCTCAACCTCGGCCGTCGACTCGGCGGGGATGTACCGGCGCCCCGACAGCTGCCACACCAGGCGCCGCCAGCCGGAGGCAGGTTCGGGCCGCCGGTTGGTCAGCAGGCGTTCGGCGGTCAGCGGGATGGTCTGGTCGAACTGCTCCGCCTGTGTGGCCGGCTTCTGCAGTTTGGAAGGGGTCTCCGTCATGGCAAGCGTCCTTTCACAGGGGTCAGCAGGTGTTCCAGCGAACGCGGGTGGTGAGCGAGTCGGCGGGTCCCTGCACGGTCAGCACGATCTCGACCGGCGACGGGTCGCCGCACCAGTGCCGGAAGCGCACGGCCCGCACGTGGATCACCGCCGGGTCGCCGTCTCCCGAGGTGCCGCTCGACGGCGTGACGGCGAGGCCGGGTGCGATGATCCGCCAGCTCACCGGCTCGCCGGGAAGATTCAGCGTGATCGTGCCCCTGCCGAACTCGTCCAGCGTGACCGAAGCGGGAAGGGTCAGCCGCCCCACCAGCGCGTCGCTGCCCGACGAGGGGGTGAACGTGGTCTCCCGCGGCGGTTCCGGGGCGGGCCCGAGGATCTGCAGGCCGGTGACCATGCCGGCCGTACCCGCGACGAGCATGATGGCGACCTTGACCGCGGTACGGCGGGTGCGCGCCCCGGCGGCGGCCAGCGCCTCCGGCAGCCGCGAGCGCGGCCGCAGCGACGGCCGCAGGGAAGGACGCGGCGATGGCGGGGACTCGGTGGGCGACGGCGCCGTCTCGCCCGGCCGGTCCTGGACCGGCCGGGCGGGCGGCGCGCTCGCCTGGTCGGTGGGGGACAGCACCTCGCGCGCCCACACCACCGACGCCAGCGCGTTGAACAGCGGCGTGTCCTGGCCGGGGGTCGGGATCGCGGGCGGCCGCACGTCGAGATCGGCCCCGGGCTCGGCGGGCGCGGCCTGGCGCGGAACGGCCGGCGGCGAGGGGTCGGGCACGGCGGGCAGCAGGCCCAGCACCTCCTCCCGCCGCGCGGCGCTCAGCGGGGCCACCGGCACCTGGTCGATCATCTGGGGGACGGTGTAGTGGATGTTGAACGGCCGGTTGCACGCCGCGCACTCGATCATGTGCGTGACCAGGTCGGCGCGCGCCGCGTCGGAGCCGGCGGGGAAGGCGGCCGCCACCAGCGCCACGAGGCCGTCACACGTCGGACGGCCGCGGGCGAGCGCGTCCAGCCCGCTCACCAGCGTCTCGATGAGGTCCTGCGTCCTGGTGACCAGCCGGTGCGCCTCGGCCTCCGGCAGCCCCAGGACATGGGACAGGTCGGCCAGGGTCAGCTCGTGCCGGAACAGCAGCAGCAGCGCCTCCACGCCCAGCGGGTCGACGAGTCCCCAGGCCCGCGCCATGAGCTCGGCGTCGGGCAGGCCGGGCCCCGTCCCCGGGTGGTAACCGTCCCGGCACGCCGGATCGGCCAGGCACACGCCCCGCAACGCCGCGAACAGCAGGCCGCGCTCGGAGACGTTCTCCGGCACGGCACGCCAGTGCGACGCGCCGAGCGCGGCGGCGACGGCGGCCGGCGCCGCCGCCTCGCCGAGCCGGTAGCAGGCGTAGTCCATGAGGTGGCCGCCGTGCTCCCGCACCCACGCGGCCGCCCGATCGGGTCCGAGGATGGCGTTTCCCGTGTCGTGAAGAGAGCTCATGGCCCCTGATCCGGGTCGACGGCGCCCGGCGCGGTCTCGGGCGGCTGGAGGCTTGCCCTGTTCGGGTCGACGACCACGAGCTGGAGGTTCCGGTCGGGCAGGCCGGTGAACTTCGTCCAGTTGCTCACCTCGCCGGGGGCGGGATCGGCGTACAGCCAGCGGATGAAGGCCGGCCACAGGCACGAGTCGCGCGGCAGGCTGGCGGGCGAGGCGGTGGAGACGCCCATGGCCTGCAGTTGCTGCTCGCTGTAGTCACGGCATTCGGGGGTACCGGGCGGGGCGACGGTGAGGTCCCACTCGCCGTTGGCGTCGACGTAGGACCTGGTGCCGTCGAGGCCGAGGGCCTCCTCGGCGCGGCGCATGAGCGCCGGATCCTGGAAGATCGGCAGGCTCTCGCCCTCGACGGTGGCCGGGCGCAGGGCCGTGCCGTCGCCGACGCGCGGGCCCGAGGTGGCGGGCGCCCCGGTGCGCCGGCCCGGGCTGGCGGCGGGCCGCAGCGACGTCGGCATGGACGGCTGCGCGGTCCTGGCGGTCCCCTTCACGGTGGCCCTGGGGGTGGCCTTGGGCGCCGCGGTGGGCGTGGTCCTGCCGGTCGGCGGCGCGGGCCTGGCCGTCGGCAACGCGGTCTGCGCGGGGTCCTCGCAGCCGGGGGCGATCCTGCCGGCCACGGCCGGGCGCAGCGCGTTGCCGTCGGGGCCGGTCACCAGGCACTGCCGGTCGTCGGGGGGCCGGACCGTCGGGTTGCCTCCAGGAGGAGGGGCCGTGGGAACGCGGGTGGGGATCCGCGGGGCCGGCTGGCGGGCCGTGGGGTACTGGTCCGGCGGCCGGACGGTCGGGTGCCGGCGTGGCGTGCCCTGGTCCGGGGTGCCGCGGTCCGGGGTGCCGCGGTCCGGCGGGTTCTGGCTCGGTGGGGTCTGCCGCGGCGGATTCTGCGGCGGGTTCTGCCGTGGTGAGGTCTGCCGTGGTGGGTTCTGGCTGGACGGGTTCTGGCCCGGCGGCACCTGGTCAGGCGGGTTCTGGTCGGCGGGGCGGGGCCGTACCGGCTGGCGGGGCGGGCCGCTGGGCAGCGGCTGCGCGTTGGGCTCGACGGCCCGCAGCGTGCCCTTCGGGAAGCCAGGCGCCGGGATCTCGGCCTTCTTGTCCTCCTTCCTATCGTTTTCGTCCTTCCTGTCCGCCTCCGGCTCGCTCTTCCTCGGCGCGGGGGGCTCGCTGCGCCTGGGCGCGGGAGCCTCGCTCCTCCTGGGCTCGGGGGAGTCGTCCCGTTCCCTCGCGGGCGGCCGGGGGTCGGATCGCTGCGGCGGCGGCTCGTTCATCCGCGTGGCCGGCGGCGGATCGCTCTTCTTGGGCGCGGGATCCTTCGGCTCCGGCGCCTTCGGCACCGGCGTGGACCGCTCCGCCGGGTTTCCCGGGCGCAGCAGGGGCGGATCCGTCATCTCCTTGCCCAGCAGGGGGATGGACGCGCACGCCTCACCGGACCCCTGGACAGCCAGCCAGTCGACGGTGGCCGCCAGGCACAACGGCGGGCCCCCCGAACCGCCCGACAGCGTGCTGCCGCCGTCCGCGCCGGTGAGCGAGCGGGCGGTGAGCGCGTCCGAGGACGACCCGCCCTCCTGCTCGTCCAGCTGATAGGTGCCCGCCGCCAGGCGGAGGACCTCGCTGCGGGGCTCGGGGGCACGACTCTGGAGGAAACCGCCGAGTCCCGCCCCGGCGCCGAACACGCCGATCGTGAGTGCTGTCGTGACGACCGTTGACCTGGAAGGTCTGCGTGGGGATGTCGCCATGGTGCTCCTCTTATCTGGTGGTCCGTCAGGTGCCGTGGCTCTCCAGTACGTCTGTCCAGTCGCCCAGGACCCTGATGGGCTCGGTGGAGTCGATCGGCGGAACGTACGCCAGGTACATCCGCCCGTAGGTCGCGCTGGCCGTCTGAGCGAACGGCCGGTTGGCGGTGCGGACGGCGGCCGAGCCCTTCAGCGTCACCGTGGTGCCCGGCCGCTCGGCCGTGCGCACCTCGGTGGAGCGGGCCGCGTACCAGACCAGGGCGCCGCCGTCGACGGTCCTGAGCGCCCGCACCTTCCCGGTCAGGCGGTAGGACAGCTCGAGCTTCCAGCCGGCCTTGCGGAGCTGGGCGCGTTCGCGCTGCCAGAGCCGCACCGCCGTCGACGTCCACGGCCCGTCGGCGAACCGCTCGTCGTCGGTGGCCCGTTCCAGGCTTCTCAGGTGCGCGAGCGCGACCTGTTTGGGCGTGCCGCGCAGGCCCGAGGTGAACTCGTCCAGGCTGGTGGCGTACCCGTCGG
Organism: Nonomuraea sp. NPDC003804; assembly: GCF_040610675.1. Classification (NCBI taxonomy): domain Bacteria; kingdom Bacillati; phylum Actinomycetota; class Actinomycetes; order Streptosporangiales; family Streptosporangiaceae; genus Nonomuraea; species Nonomuraea sp. NPDC003804. Next base: position 177,906 of record NZ_JBEXMT010000015.1, on the reverse strand, counting down.
CGTCGACGGCGATGGCCGGCAGCTCGGGCGCGGGGTTGCGGGTGTCGGCGGTGGAGGCCACCAGCCGCCACCCCTGCTTCGTCCTGACCAGCACGTCGGTCACGCGCGCCACGCCCGGCTCGTGCATGGCGGCCACGAACCACTCGCCCGCCTCAGCCGTACGGCGTGGCACCCACACCTTGGTGCCCGGCCAGATGCCGGCCGCCACCGGGTCGTCGCGCAGCCTGGCCGTCTCGAAGCTCGCCCTGGTCATCTCCAGCGCCAGCCCCTGCTCGAGCTGGGCCACGGCCTTGTCGTCCATGTCGAGCTGGACGGCCGACAGGTCGCGCTGGAAGCGGTCGTGCACCCGCTTGGCCTCCCGGGTCGAGACCGCGGGCTCGGCTCCGCCCCCTCGCGGCGGCGCCGAAGCCCCCGGCTCGACCGGCTCGCCCGAGGTCCCGGGTCCGACCGGCGTGGCCTGCTGCTGCGCCGCCCCGGCCTGGGTGGATCCCCGGCCGGTCGCCAGCGCGGACGCGCTGGCCACGGGCGTGACCACGCTCGGCGCGGGCGTCCACGACGAGCGAATCGCGCCGATCCCGATCCCCACCACGGTCAGCGCGACGAATACGGTCCCCGCACGAATGATCAGCCGCCACGGGCCTGCGGACAGCCGTTCGGGCTCCCACTCCTCCGGTGGCTGCGGCTGCGACCTGTGCCTGGCCAGCGGAGGGATGGGAGCTGTCACGGCGGTGTCATCGGAATGGCCGGGTGGCCAGACCTGCTTGTCCGGTAAGTCCGATGGATCATGGGACACAAACCCAGATATTAGACTTACGGCCCGTCCTTTCAAGGGTCATAAATCTAGTAATCGAACTTTCCGGATGTTATTAGAACGCTATTTCGGCAATGTCTATAGAGAAGTACCAAAAAGTATAATTTGCGTCCTTGACTGGCTCCTGACAGTACGTTATAGATGGACGGCTCGTCCGTCGTGCCGGATGCCGAAGGGCCTCGACGGGCCGCTCTAGATCATTTACTGGGCGGCGTCGGGATGAATTGTCTTCGGTCGATCTCTTCGCCGATGAAGGCCCAACCGAAATCCGCCCGCCGGCTCGTCGCCAGGCAGGACGGGGAGGGTCGCCAGAGTCGCCGCGAGCGGCGGGCCGGTGGCTGGATCAACCGGCCCATGGTGATCAGCAGGCGCAGCCCGGCGAACGCCATGTCCGCGATCACATTCTTGGCCCGGCCGAACGGCAGGCCGCGCACGCGAAGCGCCTCCGGCGCCGGGCGCTGAAGCTCGTGCGCATCGGTCACGGTCGTCCCCCTGTCCGTGGAGCAATGGGGGCTTTCTAGTCGAAGCCGGTTGCAAGTCCCTTTTGTCGTTCTTGCGGGGGGCCGGCTCAACGCGAGTCCGCCGACCGGCGGGAGGAGATCGCCGCGGCCCTGGGCGCGCCGGCGTCAGCCGAAGATCCTGTCGCGGGCCGTGTCGAGGGCCGTCAGTACCGCGCCCTGCAGGATCGCGTTGCCCGCCACGGTGCTCGCCAGCACCCTGGTGGGCGCGGGCGACAGTGCGCCGAGCCGCTCGCCCACCAGCCCGGCGAGCGTGTCGCCCTCGGCCCGCCCCGTCTTCCCGCCGAGCACGACCACGCCCGGATCGAGGATCGTCACCATCGCGAAGGCGGCCAGCGCGATCCGCCCAGCCAGTTCCTCGCCGCCTAGTTCGCGCGCCGCGCCGCTGGCCACGCTCTCGCAGAACGTCGTGCCGTCCACCTCGAGCAGCCCGATCTCGCCCGCGCCGCCCGACGCCCCGCGCCGCAGCCTGCCGTCCAGCACGACCGCCGCGCCGACGCCGTCATCGAGCCACAGCAGGACGAAGTCGTCGCTCCCCATGGCCGCCCCGGTGCGGTGCTCGGCGACGGCGGCCAGGTTCACCTCGTTCTCCAGGATCACCGGCACGCCCAGGCGGTGCCGTACCTCCTGCACGAAGCCGGGCCCCCAGCCCGGCACGCCGTTGCCGGCGACCAGCTCGCCGTGCCGCGGATCGACCAGGCCGGGCGCGCCGATCGCCACCGTGTCCAGCGCGCGGTCGCCGGCGGCCGCGCTGACCGTGCTCTCCACGAACGCGGCGAGGTCGGGATGCTCGGGCAGATCGCGTACGGCGGTGCCGACCGTCGTCCCTGTGATGTCGGCGACGGTCACCTCGACCGTCGCGCGCCGCAGGTCCACGCCTGCCACGTGGGCGCGGCCGGCGACGATGCCGTAGAGGCGCGCCTTCGGCCCGCGCCGGTCCTGGCCGCACTCCCCGGTCACCTCGACCAGGCCGCCCTCCATGAGCCTCTCGACCAGGTCGGAGACGGTGGGCCTGGACAGGCCGGTGAGCTCGCGCAGCTGGGGAGCGGTCAGCGGGCCGCGCTCCAGCAGCAGGTCGAGGGCGAGCCGGTCGTTGATCGCGCGGGCCATGGCCGGCGTGGCGGTCTTCACGCTCCTCATAATAAGCAGGGAGCCTGCCTATTACCTCTTTTCATCAGGAAGGCTTCCTGATAATTTCTGCGCCATGAGCCCCCACCGTGCCATCGCCGCCGTCTTCGCCGTCCACGGCGCCGTCGCGGGCAGCCTGGCCACCCGCATCCCCTGGATCCAGGACCACCTCGGCCTCGGCGCCATCACCCTCGGACTGGCCCTGCTCTGCCCGTCGATCGGCGCGTTCGTCGCCATGCCCATGGCCAGCCGCCTCAGCTACCGGCTCGGCAGCGCCAGGGCGACCAGGATCGTGCTCGCGCTGTGGTGCCTCGCGCTGGCACTGCCCGCCCTCGCCCCCGTGCCCGCCGTGCTGTTCGCCGTCTTCCTCCTGTACGGCGCGGCCGCCGGCATGTGCGACGTCGTCATGAACGCGCACGGTGTCGTCCTGGAACGGCGCCTGGGCCGCCCGATCATCTCAGGGCTGCACGGCATGTGGTGCCTGGGCAGCCTGGCCGGCGGCGGCGTCGGCATCCTGGCCGCCCAGACGGGCACCGACGCCCGGACACACCTCGGCGCGATGGCGCTGGTGATGCTGCTGGCCGGCACGGTCGCGGGGCGCGGCCTGTTCCCCGACCCGCCGGGCGGCACGCTCGGCGACGCGCCCGCACCGCGCCGCTTCGCGCTGCCGCCCAAGGCCGTCCTGGGCATCGGCGTGGTCGGCTTCTGCGGCACCTTCGTCGAGGGCGCGAGCGCGAACTGGTCGGCCGTCTACCTGACCGAGGTCGCCGACGCGGGCCCCGGCACGGCCGCCGCCAGCTACACGATCTTCATGCTCTGCATGGCGGGCGCCCGCCTGGCCGGTGACCGTCTCGTCCACCGGTTCGGGCCGGTGACGGTGGTCAGGGCGGGCGGGGTCCTGGCCGTCGCCGGCGGCGTCACCGTGGTCGCCGCCCGCACGCCGGTGCTGTGCGTCATCGGCTTCGCGCTGATCGGGCTGGGCGTGGCGGCCATCGTGCCGCTGGTGTTCGCCGCGGCGGGAAACGCGGGGCCCACGCCCGGCGAGGGCGTGGCGGGAGTCGCGACGATCACCTACCTGTCCGGCCTGACGGCTCCCGCGGTGACCGGCTGGGTCGCGGGCGGCGTCTCCTACCCGGCGGCCTTCGCCATGATCACCGGGGTGGCCGTGCTGATGGTGCTGCTGTCGGCGGTCATGCGCCCGCGCGTGCGACAGGCCGAGGCGGCCGGACTCACCCCCTGCGAGGTGTGAACGAGACGCGGCCGGTCCGCCCGGCACGGGACCTCGCGTGGATGGGGCTGTCCGCCGCCCCGGACCCCGTGGAGGACCGCAGGCCGGCCTGGCGCGGGATCCCGCGGGCGGGCTGCCTTCCTTTCCGGTGCGGGACCTCGGGAACGGAGGCCTACGCGCCGGCCGGGCGGGCCTCCAGGAGGCGGACGATCTCGGCGTGGCCGGTCCCGAGGAACGACTCCGAACGCAACCGGCCGTCACTCTCCCGCACCTCGGCCACGACGCGCTCACCACCGCCTTCCGGCTTCTCGCGGCGCACGCTGATCCGCGCGCCCGCCGGGGCGTACTCCCCGGCCCGGTCGCGGACCACCGTTTCGATGTCCTGGCCGGCCAGGTCGCGGGCCAGATCGAGGGCAAGCCGTCCCTGGCCGTCGGTGATCGAGGGGTCGGCTCCGTGGTCGAGGAGCACCCGGACCACGGCCGCCGCGCCGTACCGGGTGGCGTGGACGAGCGCGGTGTTGCCCGCGCTGTCCAGGACGTCGGGGTCGGCGCCCCTGCCGAGCAGCGCTGACACGACGGCGAGATGGTCCTTGGCGGCGGCCCAGTGCAGGGCGGCCATCGCGTGTCTGTCCGGATCCTCCTTCAGGTCCGGGTCGGCGCCCGCGTCGAGCAGGGCGACCACCACGTCCAGCCGCCCCCAGGTGGCCGCGGCGCACAGTGGCAGCCCCTCGCTGCCGCCGCCGCTCTCCCGGTCCGGATCGGCCCCGGCCGCCAGCAGCGCGCGCACGATCTCCGCGTGCCCCTGGACGGCCGCTCGGTAGAGGGCGGTGCTGCCCTCGTCGTCGGGCTCGTCGGGGGAGGCTCCGCTCTCCAGCAGCCGTCTCACCTCGTCGGCGGCTCCGGTCGTCGTTGCCGTCACCAATGCGTTCTCTGTCACGCGGCCCAGTGTGGACGGCGCTGCGCGTCGCTCTCCACCGGTTTTCCCTGCGTGCGGGCCTTTCCTCAGCGTGCCGGGGCGTTTACCCCAGGCGTGCGAGCTTTCCTGTGCGTGCCGGGGCGTTTACCCCCCTGCGCGCTCTCCTCCCCGTGCGTGGGCGTTTTCCCGGGGTGTGCGGGGCTTTCTCCTGTTTTCCCGGGCGCGCTCTTCTCGGTCCGCGTGGGCGCCTTTCCGGCGCACGGGCTCCCCGTCCGGCACGGGTCCCAGACCGGCACGGGTCCCAGGCCGGCGCACGGGCTCCCGGCCGCCGCGGCGACGACGAAGCGGGGGGAGCGGCGGCGACCCGACGCGGGGCGCACCGGACGTGGGCCTCAGGCCTGCCGGAGCCCGAAGGCGAAGTGCTCGCGCAGGTGGGGGACGAGCTCGCCGGCCCGCTCCTCCACGAAGAAGAGCCTGCCGCCCTCGATCTCGACGACCTTCCTGACCCCTGGAACGGTGTCGCGCAGCCACCGCGCCCACCGGGGCTCGAAGAACGGGTCGCCGGTGCCCCACACCACCAGCGTGGGTACGGCCAGCCGCCTCAGCTCCGGCTCGATGGCGACGAGGTCCTTGGCGTCCAGCCCCACCAGGAACCGCTCGAAGGCGCGGCCGCGCTCGGGATCGCCGAAGATCGGCCGGAGGAACCGCTCGACCAGCGCCTCGGGGTCGTCGATGCGCTCGTAGCCCGCGCCGAAGACGCTTCCGGCCACGAGCGCGGGCCGGTCGAGCAGTACGGCGGTGAGCGGCACGAGTTCTCCCTTCGCCGCGAGCTCGACGGTGGGCTTGAAGGCCTCGGGCGGCAGGTTGTCGTGCACGTCGCAGTTGGTCAGCGTGAGCGTGCGCAGCCGTTCCGGGTGCCTGACCGCGAGGACCTGCGCGATGGCGCCGCCGCTGTCGTTGGCGACGAGGTCGACCGTGCCGAGGCCGAGATCGGCGCAGAACTCCTCGACCAGCTCGGCGAGGGCGGGCAGCGACAGCTCGTCCCTCGCCTCGCTCCGACCGTGCAGCGGCAGGTCGAGGGCCACGCACCTGCGTTCGAGGCGCAGTTCGGCGATGGCGTTGCTCCACAGGCTCGCGTTGGTGCCGGCGCCGTGCACGAACAGCGCGACGGGCCCGTCGCCTTCGTCGACGTAGGAGATGCCGTGATGTGTCCTCATCGTTCCTCCATGACAAACCGACTGTCGGTCTGGAAAATAACCGACCGTTGGTCGGTATGTCTAGAGTGGTGGTCATGAACCGCAAGGCAGAGCGCGGCGCCGCCACGCGCGACAGGGTCCTGGCCATCGCCACCCGCCTGTTCGCCGAGCACGGCTACGAGGGCACCTCGATCGAGACGGTCCTGCACGAGTCGGGTCTGAGCAGGGGAGCGCTCTACCACCACTACGCCGGCAAGGACGCCCTGTTCGAGGCGGTCCTCGAGGCGGTGGAGACGGAGGTCGGCCGCCGGATCGCCGACACCGTGCGCGATGCCGTGAGCCCGGAGCAGGCGCTGCGCCTGGGCGTCCTGGCCTGGATCCGCCTGGCGGGCGACGAGGTCGTCCGGCGGATCGTCCTCGTCGACGCCCCCTCGGTCCTCGGCTGGGAGAAATGGCGCGAGGTCGAGGCCCGCCACGCCTTCGGCATGCTTAGAGGGGCGCTGCGGGCCACCGGAGCCGTCCGGGACGACCACCTGGGGATGTACGCCCACATGCTGCTGGCGGCGATCAACGAGGTGGCGTTGCTGGTGGCGCGCACGGGTGAGACGGACAGGGCCGAGCGGGTGGTCGACGACCTCCTCGGCCGCCTGCTGGCCGCGCCGCCCTCGCGCTGAACCTGACGAGCTGGGTGTTCTCCTACGTCGACGGCAAAGCGCCAGCACACCACCACTTGGGAGTCGCACCTCCTGCTCTTCCGCTCCTGGCGCCCGGCGGCCCTGCCCTCCGTCGACGTTCTCCTGCACACCCTGGGCGAGCCGGAAGAGGTGCCGGCCAACACCTTCCGCCACGTGGCGGCCCTGAGCTGGAACGCTCCACAACGCGTCCTCGTGCTCGACGACGCCGCCCGGCCCGAGGTCAAGCGCCTGGCACGCGAGCACGCCTTCGACTACGACTCGCGGCCCGACCGTGGCCACCTGAAGAAGGCGGGCAACCTCAACCACGGCCTGACCCTCGGCGACGCCGACCTGGTCGCCGTGTTCGACGCCGACTTCTGCCCTCGGCCCGACTTCCTGCGCCATCTCGTCCCCTGCCTGGAGGACCCGCAGAGCCGCGCGGGATCACCTCGGGCGAGCGGCCGTGCCCCACCTGCCACGGCTCCTTCCACACCTACGCGGTCGAGCTGACCGAGCGCGAGGTGCGTTGGTACCTGGACGGGCGGCTGTCCTTCACCGTGGAGGCGACCCGGATGGACGCGGCCACCTGGGAGCAAGCAACCCGCCACGGCTTCTTCCTGATCCTGAACGTGGCCGTCGGCGGCGGGCTGCCCCAGGCGTTCGGTGGCGGACCAACGGCCGCCACCGTGCCGGGACGGCCCATGCTGGTCGACCACGTGCGGGTGCTCACGAAGTAAAGCTCCCTTGACACCCGCCGGTGTCAAGGGTACTTTCCATCGTGAGGTTGAAGTAAAGGGAGCTTTACGTTGTGGACAACGACATCAGAGAGCTCCGGAACGCCGCGGGGCTCTCCCAGCAGGCCCTCGGGGAGCGTCTCGGGGTCTCCCGGCAAACGATCAACGCCATCGAGCAGGGCCGGTATGACCCGTCGCTCCCGCTCGCCATCCGCATGGCCCGATTCTTCGGCCGGACCGTCGAGGAGATCTTCCAATGTGACGACTAACCGCTGGTTCATCACGGCGTTCAGCCTCGTGCTCGGGCTGCTGCTCGGCGTGCCGTTCATGCTCCGCGGCCAGGTCGTCCTCGGGCTCGCGCTCTTCGGGGTCATGGCCGGATACGCAGCCTTCCTCGTGCTGACGCGCAAGGCCAGTGAGACCACCGCGATGCTGAGCGGGGAACTGGGCGACGAGCGGCGCAAGCTCAACGAGCTGCGCGCCCGCGGCGCCACCGCCCACGTGCTCAGCATGGTCGTGGTCGGCGGGTTCTTCGTGCGGGTCTGGCGCGGGGAGGATCCCATGCCGTTCGCCTTACTGGGAGCCGTCGCGGGCGTGTCCTACGTGGCTGCCCTCGTCTACTTCTCCCGCCGGGGCTGACCACCGGATCCGCTCATCCGCCGCGTTCCGCGACAAAACCCGGCACCCAGCCCTGCCCCACCGACCCAGCCCCTCCTGGCCCTGCCGACCCGACCGACCCGCCCAGGCCCTCCCCGGCCCGACCGACCCGACCGACCCGACCTGGGTGGTCCCAGCCGACCCGCGGGCCAGCTGGGCGGGTCCAGCCGACCGACCCAGCCTGGACGGGCTCAACCGACCCAACCGACCCAGCCGCCCCAGCCGACCCAGCCGACCCAGCGGGCCAGTCTGGCTCAGCCGGGCCAGCCTGGCCAGCCTGGCTCAGGCTGGCCCAACCGACTCGGCCCGGCCAACCAGCCCAGCTCGGTCGCGACGGCCGCTGGCCCGGTCCGCCGGCGCACCCCGGCTCTCGGGCTCTCGGGCTCGCGCTGGTGGGCGCCGTGCCCCAACCCCGGCTTCCGGCCCGACAAGGACGATCACCGGGTCTGGCGGTGTGCGCCGCCCCCGGCAGGGGCCGCGCCGTGGGTGGCGGTCGGGTGCCGTCCCTCACGAACCGGCGCTCATCCGTGCGGGCGGTGGCCATCCCTTCGAGGGGACGGGTGCGCACCGGCTGCGCGGTCGTCCTTGGGGATGGGTCCACCTGCGGCCCCGTTGGGGGAGTGCTCATGCCGTCGCCGGGATCCCGCTCGTCATTCCCGGGCGTGCCCCCTGACCGCCCTCGTGGTCCGGCCGGTCACGCGTGGGTGCCGCCATGCCGTTCCCCGGATCCCCGGGACACGGCGAGGTGCCCTCGCGGAACCGGTCACACCGTTTGCAAGCGATCCGATCCGAACCTGACAGGCGAGGGGGCCCACGCGGAACCGGTCACACCGTTTGCAAGCGATCCGATCCGACCCTGAGAGGGGATGCGTTCCATGTTCCAGCGGAGCGGCCTGGTGCTGACACCGGGCCGGCTGACGTCCGTCCTGGTCGCGGCGGTGCTGGCCGCGGTCGCGGCCTTCGCCGTCGCGCCCGGGCCGCCGCGCCTGGGGTCCGTGACCACGGGTGACCGTGCGCTCGCCCAGGCCGTGCGCCAGGCGGCCGGCTCCGACGGCTACCGCGCGCTGTCCGTGGCGCTGATCGAGAACGGCGCCGTCCGTACGGCCGGCGTCGGCGACACGGGCGGCCCCGTCCCGCGTCCGGTCGACGCGTCCACCTCGTTCGAAATCGGCTCGGTGACCAAGGCGCTCACCGGCATGCTCCTCGCCGACATGGCCGCGAGGGACGGCCTCGACCCGCGGTCCCCGGTGCCGGGGCTGCAGGGCTCGATCACCTACGAGGAGCTGGCCGGCCACCGATCCGGCCTGCCGCGGCTCGCGGGCGGTCTCGGCACGCTGGTACGGGCAGCCGCTGCGAACTACACCCACGGCAACCCCTATTCCGGCCAGGGCGTCTCGGGCGTGCGCGCGGCGGCGAACTCCGCCACGCTCTCCGGACGCGGCACGGTCGCCTACTCCAACCTCGGCATGGCGGTGCTCGGGCACGCGCTCGCCGAACGCGCGCGGCAGCCGTACAGCGACCTGTTGAGGCGGCGGGTGCTCGACCCGCTCGGCATGAGGGCCACCACCACCTCGGTCCCACCGGCGGGCAGGGCCCACGGCTACGTGCGGGCCGGGCACGAGGCGGACCCGTGGACAAGCGATGGCTACGCCCCGGCGGGCGTGGGGATCTGGTCCACGAGCGCCGACCTCGCCCGCCTCGTCGACGCCATGCTCAAGGGTGACGCCCCTGGGGCCGAAGCGGCGACGCCGCGCTTCACGGACGACGAGACCAGCCGCATCGGCTACGGCTGGTTCACGACGAAGACCGCGGAAGGCGAGGTCACCTGGCACAACGGCGGCACCGGCGGCTTCCGGTCATACGTCGGGTTCGACCGCGCGGGGCGGCGCGGCGTGGTCGTGCTGGGCAACACCGACAAGGACGTCGACCACGTGGGCCTGCGGCTGCTCGGCCACGAGGAACCCACGCCCGCGTCCACCGACCCGCTCCTCCTCACGATCACCGCAGGGCTGCTCGCCGCCGCTGTCCTGATCACGTGGGAGCCGGCGACCCGGCGGCGGCCGAGCCGTAGCCGTCCGCAGGCCGACCGGCTCGGCGCCGTCAACGCGACGGCCAACGCCGCCCTGCTGCTGTGGGTGGCCTGGATGGCCGGGGCCTGGGGCACGGTGCCGTTCGCGGCGTTCATCCTCGTGGCGGCGGTCACCGCGGCGGGCACGGCCGTCCACCTGGCCCGCTGGCGGGAGCTGCCCACGGCCCGCCATCGCAGCCGCTGGCTGCCCGCCCTGCTCAGCCTCGCCATCGACGCCGCGATCGTCGCGCTCCTCGTCCTCGTGGTCTGACGCGTGCGCCCCCGTCCGCGTCCCGGCCGCCCGGTCCGGATCCCCTAGGGTCGCACCATGAAGATCGCAGAGGCGCGGGCTGTGGCGGCGCGATGGGTGGCGGAGCATCAGGTCCCCGGATTCGTCGGCGCTTACGTCAGCGGGTCCGCGGCCTGGCTTCCGGCCGAGGCGGAGCTTCCGGCCGCCTCCGACGTCGATCTCGTGATCGTGGTCGACGGCGAGGCCCCGCCGAAGCTGGGCAAGTTCCGGCACGAGGGCGTGCTGCTGGAGGTCGGCTACGCCCCGCTGGAGTCCGCTGCGGACGTGCTGTCCTCACCGGCGCTGGCGCCCGCCTTGAGCAGGGGCGTCCTGCTGGCCGATCCGGACGGGCGGCTCGCCGCGCTGCACGCCGCGGTGGCGGGGGAGTTCGGCCGCTCCCGTTGGGTCCGCATCCGATGCGCGGCGCTGGAGGAGCGGATCTCCCCTCTGGCCCGGTTCGACGTCGGCCGGCCGCTGGCCGACCGGGTGCTCTCCTGGGCGTTCCCGGCCAGCCTGCCCACGCTGGTGATCCTGACCGCCGCCCGCGCCAACCCGACCGTCCGCCGCCGGTACGTGGCAGCCCGGGAGGTCCTGCTGAGGCACGGGCACGCCGGCTTCCACGACGTACTGCTCGACTGGCTCGGGTGCGCCCACCTCGACGCCTCCCGCGTCGCCGCGCACCTGGACCGGCTGGCCGACGTCTACGACCGCGTGCCGTACGATCCGGCGAAGCCGTACGGGACGGACCTGACCCCCGAGGCCCGGCAGATCTCCATCGACGGCACCCGCGACCTCATCGAGCAGGGCCTGCACCGGGAGGCGGTCTGGTGGATCGTGGTCACGTTCGCGCGCTGCCTGACGTTCAGCCCGTACGGCACGGCCGCCCTGCAGGACCTGCTCGACGACCTTGGCGTCGGCACCCCGGAGGAGATGCGGCGGCGGGCCGCGGCGGTGCCGGCCGGGCTGCCGGGGCTGCGGAAGGTGCGCGACGCGCTGATGGCCGAGACGGCATGACGGCCGCCGAAACCGGCCCGCCGCGGCGCCTGGCGCGCCCCTTCAGAGACGGACACGTCAGCCGCCACGGGGGACCATACAAATCAGAGCGGCCAGGGTTCGTAGCCTGGAGGCCGGTAGTCGGAGTCCACGGGCACCCGCCCGCACCAGCCGTGGACCTCGCAGATCACCATCACCGACGCCTGGACGACCTGCCGGGTGAGCGTGTCGCGCCCCTCACCGTCCACCACGGGGACGTGTCTCTGGGGCTCCCACCCGGTGACGGTCAGACGATCACCGTGGGGGACGACCTGACACACAGGTCCACGACTCACGGACATACCTGCCTCCAACCCATGCTGAAACGGATGTACAGAAGGCGGGGGTCATCTGAGTACAACACATCACGGAGCGTCACATCCGCAGGGGGTACCCCGCGTCGTGCAACCTTTTCCCAGAGGCGCATCAGCCGAGCGGCAGCGCGATAGGCGTATCGGGCGGCCGGGACCGACCGGCCCGAGCCGCTGCCGTGCCCCACGAACCAGGAAGCACCGTCAGCCGGCAGAAGGTCGCGCGGGCTCCCGGATGTCCCACGAGCAGCAGCGGGAAGTCACGGCCGTGCTCGCCGTCGCAAACCTCGGGGCCGGGACAGCCCACGCGGATGCCCTCGCCGCAGCGATCCAGCAGGCCGAAGACCCCTGCGCGCCCTGCTCGCCGCCATCGCGCCCGCAGCCCAGCCTTCAGGAACACGCCATGACCGGCCTGGAGACGACACCCAGCTCACGCTCGGCTTCTCGGCGCTCGTTGACCGTGGCCACCACGTGCCCCGCCGAGCGGCCCCGCCGGTCGGACTTCCAGAACTACAGGGTGTCGCCCGCCTTGGGCAGCGCCAGGAGCTCCTCCCACGCGGCTGACCACGCGGACGGAGCCGTGGCGCGTCGTGTTCGTGCCGGCTTCCCGGTCCTGCGCGGGCCGACCAGGCGGAACAGCCCTGTCAACACGGCTGCGTGGCTCTGCCGGGGTCGCTGTTGTGCCGGTTGGCCAGGGCGATGATGCCGGCTACGGCGGCGGTGGCGAGGTCGGCGACCATCGCATCGTCGACGGGCAACTGGAGAATGTACAGGGCGGCGGTGAGGGAGCCGGCCAGGAGCACGTGGGCGATCGTGGGGTCGACGGGCCCGGTCAGCTCGCCGCGGGCCACGGCTTGTTCGATGATGCGGGCAACGTCGGCGTGTTCGGCGGCCAGGAAGGTGTCCTGGAACCGGGTCACCAGTTCGGGATTGACGGCGAGTTCGCTCATCAGGGCCGGTCCCAGATCTCGGGTCGCCGGGGCGGCCAGGCGGACATGGAACGCGCGGGCCAGCGCCAGCAGGTCTCCGTGCAGGGAGCCGGTGTCGGCCGGTGGAGGCAGCTGCTGTCCGTGCACGGTGGCGGCGAACGCCATCTCGGCTTTGGAGGTGTAGCGGCGGTAGATCGCCGCCTTGCCTACCCCGGCGCGGGCCGCGACCTGGTCGACGGTCAGCGCCGGGTAGCCGATCTCGTCGATCAGCTCACGGGCGGTCTGCAGGATTTTGTGATCCACACGACTGTCGCGGGGGCGTCCTCCCCGTTGCTTTCTCGCTGCCACGCCTGCATTATACGGAACGCGAGTATCGAAACCAGAGTTCCGAAACTGGAGTTCGCCCGGATGCGCGTGACTCCGCGAAAGAACGGAGAACTCAGATGATCAAGTGGGCCGGCTGGCTCATCGCGTTTTTCGGGGCCGCGCACACGCTCAGCGCCCTGACACTGGAGGGCGCCGCGCGCCACGCCGGGGCATGGTTCAGCGGGGAGCTGTGGGGCGAGGACTTCGCCGCGATGGGCCCGGCGAACAGCGCGTACTGGCTGAGTCTGGCCAGCTTCGGCGTTCCGCTCATCGTGGTCGGCCTGATCGTGCTGTGGCTGGACCGCCGCGGCATTGTGCCGCCGCCGTTCATCGCGTGGACGCTGGGGGTCTGGACCGTGGCCGGCGCTGTGGTCCTCGCGTTCACGCCCTGGCCGATCCTCCTGCTCGCGAACGTCCTGCTGCTGGTCGGAGCCCGCCGCGCCGCTCGCCAGGACAACCCCGCGCCTCAGGCCGGGCTTCGATGAGCGTGACATGCAAGCCGCGCCGGTTCCCGATCGAACCCGTCCCCCGACCGGCTGGCCTCCTGGCGGCCGACGACCACCGCCAGGTCACCAGCGGCCGGGCCGGCCTCGCGCGGGCGGCTGCGGCGCCCAACCACCGGCCGAAGAAGGCCCTGCGCGAGCCGGTTCAGCTCTTACGCGGTCACCACCTGGGGGTGTCGAGATCCTGGGCATCTTCGACCGCGACGCGCGGCGCGGACACCAGCGCGAGGACGGCGGCTGCGATGCCCAGGAGGGCTGTGACTGATGGCGCGACGTCGGCGCGCTGACGGCGATCTTGGCGCGGCTGGGCCGGTCGGTGGCCGACCGTGACGCCGCCGACTGCGACCTGCAGGCCCGGATGCCTCCCCGCCGGTGCGGATGTGGGACCGGGCCACCACCGTGGCCGCCGTCCCTGAGGCCCTGCTCGCGGTGCCGGCCAGCACCACCGTCGAGGCCGCCGACACCGTCGCCGCGCTCGATGCCGCCACCGCCCTGCTCGTCAGCGCCGGGGACCAGGCCCGCCGGCTACCGCCGGCGCCACAGTGGGTGCGTCAGGTCCAGGTCGCCGCATCCGGGTCGATGCCTCGATCGCGGGCGTTGGAGTCGATGATGTCACGGAGCCAGATGGTCAGGCCTGGCTCGATTGCGTCGTAGTAGGCCGTGAAGCCAGGATCGGCGGCGTACTTCCTTCCCAGGCAGACCTGCATCGAAAGGGTGCAGTCGAAGTACGCGTCCATGGAGGCCCTGTGTCGTTCCGCCAGAGCGTTGGCTTCGGCGCTGCCTGGACTGACGCCGGCGCGCTTGGCTGCTGCCAGGTCGTGCTCGAGCGTTGCGATGTTGTCGGCGATCTGCTGCCAGTCCTCGGGGGCCATGCCCGCGGCGCGCTCGGCGTACTGTGCCCATTGAGCTGTGTCGCCCCACCGGTCACGTGCGCCCGCGGCCAGTGACGGCTTCCAGCGCTGCCCGAAGATCGCGACTTGTTCCTCCGCGGAGAGCAGGATGCCGGTGCATGCTGCTTCGATCATGCGATCGACCGCGTCGACCATTGCCTGCAAGCGGGAGATGCGATCGAGGAGCTGGGCGCGCTGTTGGCTCAGCGGCACGGTCATGTCGACCGTCGGAGCATCGAGAAGTTCACCGATGTCGTCGAGCGACAGACCGAGCTCGCGGTAGATGAGCACCCGGTGGATGCGTGCGATGTCGGCCGCGGAGTAGAGCCGGTAACCGCCGGTGGTTCGCCCGGACGGGCGGACGAGCCCGATCGCGTCCCAATGATGGAGGGTGCGGACGGTGACTTCCACGTGCGATGCCGCGGCCCCGATGGTCAGCCCGCCGGGTCCCGCGGCATCGTCCATCGCGGTGTCGGTCACGCTGCCGAGTCTGACATGCGCGTCTGACTTGCGCGGTTTCACCCCTTGGGGAGCGTGAAGCCGTTTGCTTCGAGGTAGCGTGCCTCGGCGCTGTCGAGGTCGAGGGGACGGGCCGCAGTCATGATCACGCGAGCGTTCTCCGGCGTGATGACCTCCAGTTCCACGGTGTTCCACGGTGTCTGTCGCGGTCCTGTCGTGCATCCGGGCACCAGTGCGGTGCACGCCTGCGCGATCTCGTCGACCTGGCTCAGCACGCAACTGAAGCCGATGCCCACCGTCGAAGGGGCCGGCAGGGCGCCGGTCGGGACGAGCAGGGCGTCTTGGAACGCCCACCGTCGAAGGTGCGTGACCTGGCCCGGGACCGTGAACAGGTCGATGAAACCGAGTCCGCGGGTCCAGAAATCCACGGACGCGGCCAGGTCCGGCGTCGGCACGGTGACGAACATCGGCATGCCGTAGATGCCCCGGTAAATCTCAGGTGGCGTCGCGTCGGGCCCGGGCGGGGGGACAGGGCTGATATCGAATGCCTCGTAGTAGTCGGTCATGCGTTCATCGTGGTGCCTGACGCAACGTCAGGGTCAAATCCGGATCAGCACGTGCGTCAAGTCGCACGAGTCTCGATCTGCGGGGCAGGAGTGCTCAGGCGGCTCGGGTCTGACCCGCTTGGTGCTGTCGCTGGAGCGTGGCTGGGTGACCGCCATCCCACGGGGGGATGGCGGTCCATACCATTCCAGGTGTTAGAGCCGGAGCGGGCTGTCGTCGTCCCGACATGCGGCGTCAGCGCCATGCGACCTGCCTCAAGGCCCGTGAGTGCCGCGGGGGTCATTCCCACGGGACAGGCAGGTCCCATCACCGCTCGCAAACTGCCTTGGGCTTCACCGCAGCAGATGCAGACCCATCTCCGGGGTTTCGACGTCGATCCCGATCTGCGATGGGTGGATCACCTGCGCCTCGGTGGCGGAAAGCCCCGATGGGGTGCCGCGGACGATGGCCAGCATGCCCTGCCACGCGTTCTTACCCGGCGCGCTGGTGATGAGCTCAGCCTTGCCGTCGCCGGTAACGTCCAGGACCGAGACGGCCGCGCCGAAGGCGTCGCCGCGAACGGACTGCTCGCTGATCGGATCGGGCAGCGGCGTGGGAGCCGATCCGGACAGCGGCCGGACGCCGTCCTGCGTGATCACCTGCCCGGCCGCGATCGCCGGGCCGTTGCGGGACCCGGGGATCAGCACGACCGCGCCTCCTGCGGGAGCGGTGGAGCCGCCGACGTCGGGCCTGCCGAGAACGATGTCTTCGGCCCCGTCGCCGTTGACGTCCCCGGTGGTCACTCCGCGCCACAGCACGCCGCCCGCCCAGTCCACGTCCCGCGCCGTGAAGCCGGGAACGGTGCTCGGACCGGAGGACGAGCCGTAGAAGACGTGCAGGGTGCGCTTGCTGGGCGTGAGCATGATGACGTCGTCGTACTTGTCTCCGTTGACGTCGCCGGTCACGACCTGTGAGTCCGACTCCGGGCAAACACGGAGAGCGGGATACGGCGAGGCGGTGCAGGTCGCCGGAGAGCCGAGCTCGATGATCCGGACGGGGCTCTCCTCCAGGTCGTCGGCGAGCACCAGGTGGTGCTCCACCCACTGCTCACCGGTCGAGGGCTCGCGCATCGACCTGGCCTGAACGATCGCGATCTCCTTGTCATAGCCGCCGTCCACGTTGCCGGAGGCGGTGTGCGTCGGCTCATTGCGGGTGACCCGGACGTCCGTGTCGGGCAAGGGGAAGGACTTGTACTGCCCCTGGCCGTCGTACCAGCCGCTGATGCCCGTCCACGGCGGGGTGACGCCGCGGACGACGGTGTCCGCCATGACCACGTCGTTGGCGAACTGGCCGCCGAACTGGCCGACCTCCATCCTGCCGTTGTACATGACAGTGGACACGTGCCGCTCGACCGTCCCGAACCCTCCGGACTGCCAGGACATGGCCTGCGCCTCGCTCAACCCGGCGAAGTACAGGTCGGTCCTGCCGTCGCCGTTGGCGTCGGCGGCAGCCATCGTCAGCCCCCAGGACTGGCACGGGACGGTAGAGCCCCACCTGTCCACCGTGGTGCATCCGGCCGGAGGTCGGATGAGGTGGTGGCCACTGGTCCCGTTGGGTCCGCCGTAGAGCACGGCGACCCCGCCCGAGCTCCGGTACGCGAAGGTGAGGGCCACGTCGTTATAGCCGTCGCCGTTGAAGTCGGTGTTCCGCGCGGCCACGGCATGTGCGGGACCGGCGGGGAACACGAGCGCCGCGGTCAGGGCGAGCAACGTCGCCGACCGTACGATCTTTCTGACGTGCATGGCAGCAGCATCAGCACGCCGACTTGGGGATCACTTGTGCCTGACCGTAGTTCCTGGTCGGCCACCATCTGATGGTCTGGGAGAAAGCCGAGAGCGACGAGGCCCCCGGTGCCACCTGCGCCCGCGCCCCCTGAAGACTTCTGTGAGTCGGCCATCCGGCAGCCTCCGGTCTGAACAGCCACTGCGGCTGGACGGCACCGCCGCGTCCCCCCGTCGGCGCGCCTCCCACAGTGGCCCGGGATGATTCGCGAACGACCGTGTACACGAGTCGGGAAATCGATTACTTTCGCGGCAAGGAGGCTGTCATGAGAGCTGCGTTAGCGGGAGTGTTAGTCGCGGCCGGGCTGGTGGGGATCTCCTCGCCCGCCGCGGCCGCCACCTGCGACACCAAGATGATCTTCGAGGTGGGTGGCCACCTCGATCCGGACGCCAACGTCTACGACCGGACGAACGCCACCCTGCCCCCCGGCGTCGGCTTCACGAAGATCCACTATTCGGCGTCCATCGCCCCCTACCCGGGCGACCCGGTCTCGCTGGACGACTCGGTCGCCGAGGGCATCGCCACCCTCGATCGGGCGGTGCGGGCCTTCCACGCGGCCTGCCCCGGCAGCCGCATCACGATCTCGGGCTACTCCCAGGGGGCGATCGTCGCGGGGGACGTGCTCCACGCCCTGTCCGGGTCCGGCGACATCCCGCACCAACTGATCAACGGCGTCCTGTACGGCGACCCGCGCAGAATCGGCGTCAACGGCGGGCCCGGCGGCATCGAGACCAACCTGCCCACCGTGGTGCCCGGCATCACCATGAAGGGCCCGCGCGGCTTCGGCGACCTGCGGGTGAAGCAGATCTGCAACCAGAACGACGGCATCTGCCACTCCGAGAACCCGATCACCAACCTGCTGGGCTTCGCCAACGGCGTCGCCGGCTACTTCCTCGGCGACCACGCCTACGACATCGACCCCAACGCGGTGACCGGCTCCGGTGACGTCGTCATCGCGCAACCCCCGAGGGTTCCGTACGGTCCCCCGCTCCCGCTGCCGATCCCCACCCCGTACGAGCTGTTCAACGGCGATCGCCGGCGGGCCGCGGACGCCGTGGCCGGTTACCGGGCGGCGATAGGGCCCGTCCTGCCGGCGGCGGTCCGCGACCGCCTCCACGAGTTCCCCTGGTTGCCGGTCGCCTAGGAGTCGCCCATGCGTTCCGCACGTCTCGCCTTGTCGGCCGTCGTCCTGCTGCTGGCGCTGTCACCCGCCCTCCCCGCCCACGCGGCGCCGCTGTTCAAGGCGCCCTTCCCCTGCGGCCAGACCTGGACCTACAGCCACCACTCCACCGAGGTGCGCCTCGCGCTCGACTTCGTCAGGTCGGACGGCGGCGCGACGGGCGGGACCCCGGTGCTGGCCTCGGCCTCGGGCACCGCCTACCGCTACTGGGAGGCCGGGGGCGCCGGCAACTACGTGGTGATCGATCACGGCGGCGGCTGGAAGACGTACTACTTCCACCTGGCCTCCTTCTCGGTGCCGCACGGCGCCTTCGTGTCGCAGGGCCAGCAGGTCGGCGTGACGGGCACGACCGGCGGCTCCAGCGGCCCGCACATCCACTACGAGCAGCTCTACAACGGCGCCGGGCAGACGATCGTGATCAACGGCCAGTCGTTGGCGCCCTACCCCCCGTACTACAACCAGCGCTACCTCACCAGCGACAACGGGTGCTCGGGCGGTGGCCGGTCCTGGGTGGACACGTTCGCCGACGCCACCGGCTACGCGGAGCCGAACACCGCCGACGCGCAGGGCGTGCTCAAGGCGGGCACCAACTACGTGTACTGCAAGGTCTGGGGCCAGGAGATCCGCGACGGCTCGGGCAACTACAACCACTGGTGGCTGAAGACCGACCTCGACATCGTGTACGCGGGCAAGAACGGCTGGGGCGCCTACGTGTCGGCCTACTACCTCAGCCGGTGGGGCAACGACGAGGCCAGGGACAACGACGGCGCCGTCATCCCCGACTGCTGACCGTGAGGAGCCGCTCGGCCATCCGGGTCAGCGGCTCTTCCAGCGCCACCAGGCCGTCGAGGTCGGCTGCCATGAGGTGCGCGGTGACGAGCTGGGCGACGGCGGCCACCAGGGTCACGCAGGCGAACCTGTCGTCGTCGGTCCGCGCCTCGAAGATGTCGCCGATCTCGGCGGCGAAGCGCCGCTGCATCTCCATGCGCCTGGCCACCGCCTCGGGACCGGCGGCGTAGACCTCGACGAGGAAGAACCGGGCGCGGGCCGGCTCGGCGGCCAGGGCGCGCAGATACGTCCGCAGCAGCACGCGGAAGCGTTCGAGCGGCTGGAGCCGGGGATTGCGCGCGGCGTCGAGCAGCGCGGTCAGCAGGTCGATCGCCTCGTCGAGGCCCTGGACGAAACAGCCTTGTTTGGAGGCGAACTGCTGGTAGAACGTCTCCCGCGACACCCCGGCGCGGCGCACGATGTCGGTCACCGACGTGCCGGCGTAACCGCGTTCGAGCATCGACTCGCACATCGCCTTCAGCATGCGGGCGCGCTGGGAGGACACGACCTCCTCGCGGGTCAGCTGATGCCGTCCGCTGGGCAGGGGCCGCAGGTCGGTCACGAACGCTCCGGTGCGCGTCGGGCGCGCGATGCGCAGGGTCCCGATGAACGTCGCCAGCATCTCATAGTGGCCGACCCGCATCACCAGCCGTCCGGGTGACCCGGCCGGCGGGGGCGCTGGTCCACCCCGGCGATCTCGACGGTGTCGGTCAGCGGTGTGTCCACCCCTCCAGGGCACACAGCGTCACCGCGATCCCGCGCCTCATCACTCACTCAGCGGCCGGCAATCACGAACACTCCTGTACGTGAACCTTCAGGTCCCCGTGGGAGCAGGAGACCCGCACGCCGTCGTCGTCGCGGATGAGGGTCCCCCATCCCGTCGGAAGCAGCAGCGGCCACCGCCCGTGCCCACGGGGCGACACGGTGAGCCGCTGGGTGACGGCGTCGTAGGTGGCGCCGGACAGCGCGTCGAGCACCGACCAGCCGGCCATGGCGCGCACGTAGTGGTCGCCGCACTCGATCTCGTTGTACGGGTTGCGCCGCCGGCCGTCGTATCGGGCCCACACCCCGTCGAGGATCGCGCCGGCCTCCTCCTCCAGCCCCTCCCACAGGCAGTGGGCCGCGACCTGGTACTCGCTGCCGGTCCACACCTCGTCGCAGTAGCGGGTCGGCACCCGCGGCCTGCCGCCGCGCGGCCAGGTGCACATGAGCAGGCCGGTGTCGGCGCCGTCGGCGAACACCCGGTACGGGTGGTCGAAGCCGTCGAACCCGGTGCGCAGGTTGTGCCTGACGACCGCGCGCAGCGCGCTCACCACGTGCTCGCGCGGCAGCACGTGGCCGAGGCCGAGCTGGTGGGCCCACCACTGGCCGATGAGCTGGTCGGCCAGGCAGCCCTCCAGCCACTGGAACTCGGCCGAGTCGCCCTCCTCCAGCACCTGCGTGTAGTACTCCCCGTTGAACAGCGCCTCGTCGTAGCGCGTGCCGCCCTTGGTGAACAGCTCGCGCAGCTCCGCCGCCATGGCGGGCTCGCCCATCAGGATCGCCATCTCCTCGGCGGCGCGCAGCGCCGCCAGCCAGAGCGTGCCCATGAACGGGTTGAGCCCGCACAGGTCGATGTCGTGGGTGGAGGGCTGAACGCCGCGCAGCACACCGCTGCCGTCGGGGTCCCATTTTCCCCTGATATGGGCCAGCAGGCGCTTGATCCTCGGCCAGTACCGCTGCAGCCAGTCCGCGCCGTGCCGTACCTCTCTGTAGGTCTTGAGTACCGTGCCGAGCATGCCGTCGAGCGCGGGTTCGACCGGGCCGCCGATGGGCACCTCCCAGAGCTGACGCAGGTAGGTGGGTGCGATCACCCGGTGCGGGAGGTAGCCCTCCGGTGCCTGCATGACGTCGAACTCGGTGGCGCGCATGCTCCTTTCGAGCGACGGGAAGAGCCTGGCCACCGCCTGCGCGTAGTTCCACACGTGGGTGCAGTTGAGCGGGCAGGAGCCGCCGACATCGCCCGACCACATCACGGTCGAGGCTCCGAGGACTCCCTCGAAGCCGAAGAACGCGCCGTCGGCCGTGCGGAAGCAGGACGGGCTGCGCAGGATCGCCGCCTGCGCGGCCAGGTGCTCGACCGCTGCCGGAGACAGACTGCTGCCGGCCAGCGTGTCCACCCAGCTCAGCGACGTGTCACGCAGCCGCGCCCACTGTTCGCGCACGTGTCCTGCGACGTCGACGGCGTCGGCGAACCTGGTCGCGTAGGCGTTGCCCAGCCAGAACCTGGTGGGCCCCCACTGCGGGTTCGGCGGCCCGAACTGGACGAAGTCGGCGTAGCGATTGGGGAAATACCACGCCAGACAAATCCGGATATTTCGGGACTCGCCGGGCTGGAGGATCATCGGGGCGACCACGCCCCCGTTCCACGTCCGACCGGCCGGGCTGGGGCCGTACCCCTGCTGCGGCCCGCTGCCCTGGTAGTCCGCCAGCCACGGCGCGTGCCGCGCCTTCTCGGCGTCGGCGTAGACCGCGCGCCCGGCCAGGAAAGCGAGGAACTCGTCCGGATGCGTCCACTGCGGCATCGTCACGGCGTCGGCCGCGTCCACGGCCAGCACCGCCTGACCGGCGCCGGGCGCCGCCGGGTCGACCGCGGTGTTGTCCATGACCAGCGAGGTCCACCCGCGCTCGCGGCGCACCCGGTTGGTGTTGCCGCCGTAGCCGAGCGCGCGCACGCCGTCGACAGGGGTGGTGCCGTCGTGCCCGACCGGGTTCTGTACGGCCGCCGCCAGCCACACCTGCGCGGGAAGCGGCCCCGGGTTGCTGATCGTGAAGGTGAACAGCGCGGCGGGCAGCGAGCTGTCGTCCACGTCCAGCGGGATCAGCGGGTTGAACGCCTCCAGCCCGACCTCGACGGGTAACCCGTGATACTCCACGTGGGCGAAGGGGTAGAGCCCTCGGAAGGTCGTCCCAGCCACCCCCCGATGGCCGCGCAGCAGCTCGCGCTGCCACCCCGGCACGTGGTCGTCGTCGACCAGCGGCGTCGCCGGGGCGTCGGCGGCCTGCGCCTGCAGGACGAACACCTCGTTCGCGGGCGGCTCCCACGTGCTCACCCGCAGGGCGAAGAAGGTGTACGGCAGGACGCCGCGATGGTTGCCGACGTTCTGCAGCTGCCACTGCCGGAGCGCGCCGTCGGCACAGATCGCCAGATTGCCGGTGCCGATCCCGCCCAGGGGCATGGCCACGTGCCTGCCCTCGTCGTGGGGTATCGGCCGGGCGTTGCCCAGGTGGGCGTTCACTTGAGTCCCGAGAGGCGCACGCCGCGGATGATGTGCCGCTGGAAGATCAGGAACAGGATGATGACGGGCAGGGCGGCCAGCGTGGATCCGGCCATGAGCAGGCCTTGCTCGCTGGTTCTTTCGGAGCGGAAGGTGGCCAGGTACTGCTGGATCGGGAACAGCTCAGGGTCGGTGACGGTGAGCACCGGCCAGACGTAGGAGTTCCAGAACAGCAGGAACGAGGTGGCGCCGACCACCACGAACGCGCCCTTGGACAGCGGGATGAAAATGTGGCGGAAGATCCGCCACGGCCCCGCGCCGTCGAGCTGCGCCGCCTCCTCCAGCGCGGTCGGCACCGCCAGGAAGAACTGGCGCAGGAAGAAGACCTGTACGGCCGAGGCCGCGCCGGGGACCACCAGGACCGCCATGCTGTCCAGCATGCCCAGCTCGGTGACCACGATGAACGAGGTCAGCATGATCGCGATGCCGGGGATGAACATGGTGGTGATCACGATGGCCCAGATCGTCCGCTTGAACGCGAACTCCAGCCTGGCGAAGGCATAGGCGCCCAGCGCGTTGACCACCAGGCTCAGCACCGCGAACAGGGCGGCCCCGGCGAAGGTCACCCCGAGCGCGCGCACGAACGCCTCGTCGGCCAGCAGCTGGGCGTAGTTGTCCCAGCGCCACACCTCGGGGAAGAACTGGAACGGGGTGGCCGCCACCTCGGTCTTGGCCTTGAAGCCGGCCACTGCCAGCCAGGCCAGGGGGAACAGCGCGGCGACGATGATCGCCACGGCCAGGCCGTACCGGATGATCCAGCCGAGCGCGCCTCTCATGCGTCCATCGCCTTCTCTGATCTGACCAGCCGGAAGATGACCGCCGACACCGCGCCGAGCACCCCGAACAGCAGCAGCGCCGCGGCGATCGAGTAGCCGACGTACAGGTCGGTGTTGAAGTGCTGAAGGATGAACAGGTTCGGCAGGTTGGTGGAGTTCACCGGCCCGCCCTGCGTCATGAGCCACGGCAGGATGAGGAACTGCAGCGACGCCGCGAAGCCGGTGACCAGCAGGAACAGGATGACGTTCTTCATCAGCGGCAGGGTGATGCGGAACATCTTGGTCCACGGCCCCGCCCCGTCCAGCGAGGCGCACTCGTAGTACGCCTCCGGGATGTCGAGCAGGCCGGCCAGCATGATCAGGGACGCCACACCCATGCCGATCCAGATCGCGGGGATCGCCACCGCCGGCAGCGCGGTGGCGGTGTCGCCGAGCCAGGGGATCGCCTCGATGCCGAAGAAGTCGAGGAACCAGTTCAGCAGGCCGCCGCGGTGGGTGTAGATGAGCGCGAACACGATGGCGGCGATCACCTCGGAGATCACGGCGGGGACGTAGATCGTCACCTTCATGACGGCGGCCATCCGGCGGCTGACCGTCTTGACCAGGTTGGCGAAGACGAACGCGATCGTGACCTGGACGGGGACCACCATGGCGGAGAACAGCAGGCCGCGCACCACCGAGTTGACGAATTCCTCGTCGGTGACCACGTTGATGTAGTTCTCCAGCCCGACGAACACCGCCGGGTCGTAGAAGCTCCAGGTGAAGAAGCTGATGTAGACCGCGTGGATCAGCGGCCAGATCACGAAGACCGCGAGAAGGACCAGCAGCGGCGCCAGCATGGTGAACGCCGCCCTGCTCTCCCGCCTTGGGCGGGCGCGGACGCCGGCGCGGCGTTCCACGCGTGCCGCCCGCAGTGACGTGACAGCCACGGGCGCTCCTTTCTCCGCTGCCGGTCCTGTGCGGGACCGGCAGCGGGCTCACTGGTCAGGAACCCTGTCCGGCCAGGTTGTTCTTGGCGATCACGTCCTTGATCTCGGCGTCGGCCGCCTGGAGTGCCTGGTCGATGTCCTTGCCCTGCAGCGCCTTCTCGATGGCCTTGCCGAAGGCCAGGCTGATGGCCCAGTCATAGGCGGGCTCCGGCTTGGCGTACTTCACGACCTGCTCCTCGATCGTCCGGGCCCAGGGGTTCTCCGCCGCGGCCGGGTCGTCCTTGATCGCGTCGGCCACGGCCGCCCGCGGCGAGTACTTGGAGAACTTGGTGTTCTTGAAGAACTCGACCAGCAGCGTGGGGTCACCGGCCAGCAGCCAGGAGACGAAGTCGGCCGAGGCCCTGGCGTTCTTGGACTTGGCGTCGACGACCAGCGTCCAACCGCCGAGCGTGGCGGTGGGCTTGGTGGTGTCGCCGTCGAAGGAGGGCAGCGCGGCGGCGCCGATGTCGGCGACCATCTTCGGGTAGTCCTGGAGCAGCACGCTGGCCGCCCACGAACCGCAGACCATCATCGCGGTCTTGCCCTGACCCAGCGGGTTGGCGTCGGCGTAGGGCGCCAGCGGCTGCTTGGGCATGATCCCTTGCTGGTACAGCGTCTGGTAGACCTGCAGCAGTTGCCTGTACTTGGCGTCGGCCGCCTGCGGCGTGGACCAGTCGTCGCTGATCGGCAGGTGCCCGGCGGCGTTCCACTGCAGACCCCAGGTCGACCAGGCCATGTCGATCTGATTGGCGGCGGTGACGACACCCGCGACGTCCTTGGTGGTCAGCTTCTTGCCGTAGTCGATGAGCTCCTGCCAGGTGGCCGGCGGCTTGTTCGGGTCGAGCCCGGCCTTGGCGAACAGGTCCTTGCGGTAGTAGAGCACGGCCGACGGCTCGACCAGCATGGGGTAGCCGTACTTCTTGCCTTTGTGCTCCACCGAGCCGACCACCGACTCCTGCAGCCCGGCCCACTTGCCGGCCGGGATGAGCGGGTCGAGCGCCTGGATCTGACCGGTGCGGGCGAAGCCGGGCACCTTGCTGTAGTTGACGGTGTAGATGTCGGGCGCCTTGCCGGCGGCCTGGGCGGCCTTCATCTTCTGGTCCCACACGTCGGCCGGCACGATCACATGCTTGAGTACGACCTTGTCCTGCGACTTGTTGAACGCGGCGACAGCCTTCTTGTACCAGGCGTCCTCCTGGTCGGTGAACTTCTGCTGCCACAGCGTGATCTCGGCCTTGCCGCCTGCCGCGCCCTGGCCCGTGCCGCCCGACCCGCAGCCGACGGCCAGCACCGCGGTGCCGGCCACGGCCGCGATCAGCCGGATGAGTTGTGTGCGCACGTCGTCTCCTTCGGTGACGTGGGGGGTGAGCCCTGTCGATGCGCCGCGGATCGAGGTACGGCTCGCAGAGCGACAGGTTGGAGGACACCCGGCCGCCGGCGGAGAACGGCGCCGGGTGCGGGAAGCGCACGGCCCGGGTGATCACAAGATGGGCAGCCGCGCGCTGACGGGTGGGAGGTTGAACGGCCGGTGCGGGAGTTCCTGGTACCAGTAGGCGACCGAGGACAGGTCGTCCTGGCGGCGGTTGGCGTGGCCGTGCTCGATGGTGACCTTGATCGAGGTGGTGAACGGCACCGGGTCCTCGACGTGGAAGCGGTACATCGAGATCTGTCCCGACCAGTTCTCGCCGCCCGGCAGGGTGAGCCCGTGGTAGGGGGCGTGGTACGGCTGGCTGGGACACCACGCGGTGTTGAAGTAGTCCTCGGTCCCTGTGCCGTGCAGGCTCGGCGGGAACGCCTCGCCGTCGATGAAGATCATGTCGTCGCCCTCGCCGTACCAGTTCCAGTCGGAGGTGCGGCGGAGGTTGGTGACGTTCAGGACGCAGCCGACGTAGTGGCCGCGGCCCTCGGCCTCGAGGATGACGTAGTTGCCGTCGCCGTCGAGGTTGGTCCCGCCGAACAGGTACTCGGCGTTGGACATCTGCCCCTGGTCGAGACCGTCAGCGGGGCATTCGCGCCGCCACTGGGCGTGGAAGCGGCCCAGCCCCTCACCGAGCTCGTCGAACTCGTCGTAGTCGATGTAGTAGTAGAACCAGAGCACCTCCTCCTCGCACTCGCTCGTCAGCTCGAACCTGGCCCGGCTGCTGAACGGCATGTGGAACCAGCAGTTGAAGGCCTTGCCGTCCTGCGGGCTCATCTGGAGCGGTGCCGAGACGAAGTTGGCGGTGCGGGCGTGGCCCATGCCGAAGAAGTCGCCCAGCGGCACGAGCACGCTGGGGTGTTCGTTGTCGTCCCAGAAGACCCGCAGGACGAGCTTGCGCAGGAAGTCCCGGTCGTGGGTCTCGGGCGTGCCGGGGTCGCGGGGCGCCACGGTCATCCAGATGTGGTTGATCGAGCCGGCGCCGCGGATGTCGGCGAGGGTGACCGTCTCTCCCGGCGCGACCGTCACACGGTCGTCGTTGCCGCCCGAACGGTCCCAGCTCGACGCCCTCCTGCGGCGGTGCGAACGCAGGCGCGGAAGGTCGCGCAGGCTGCTGCCGTGCTGACCGTAGGTCACGGGTCCTCCTGTGAGAAGCGAGAAGATGACTGTTACGTCGATGAGCTCAGGTCCTGGTCAGGGCGAAGTCGTCCAGCTGGAGCCACATGTCGCCGTTGTCGGTCCAGATCCCGGCGAAGACCTCGACGGAGCTGCGGCTGCCGCTGTTGAAAGTGACGGTGAACTTCGTCCAGCCGCCGACGGCCCCGAAGTTGACCTCGGCGAACGGCGGGCCGCCCGGGTTGCGCACGCCGAAGAACCCGTTGTCGTTGTTGGGCGAGGTCCTGAGCCAGCCGCTCAGCGTGTAGGCCGTGTGCGGGGTGACGGAGACGGTCTGGTGCAGGTCGTGCCAGCCGCGGTTGTACCTGACGAAGCCGTTGCGATCCGCGGTGAAGGCCCAGGTGGCCTGGTCGATGCCGCCGTTGCCGGTCACCGCCCACGGCGCCGACACCGTGCCCGTGGTCTGGCGTTCGAAGCTGGGGTCCCGGACGAGGTTCGGGTTGGTGATGCTCCCGTCGCGGTTCAGCGTGACACGGATCAGATAGACGTTGTACGGCGTCCACTCCGACAGCGCCAGATACAGGTTCGGCCCCGACGACCAGGGATGCATGAAGCCGCCGTACAGGCCGGGGAAGTCGGCGAAGCCGGCCACCACCGCGGGGGCGCTCCACGGGCCGGTGGGCGCGGGCGCGGTCCTCAGCACCACGTCGCTGCCCTTCAGATAGGTCATCAGCCACTTACCGGTGAAAGCGTTGAACTGCACCGACAGTTCCGACACGGGCGCCGCGACCACCGGGGTGGCCAGCGTGTCGGGGCCGGACCGCCAGGCGCTTCCCGTCCAGTACCGGTAGGCGGCCTTGTCCAGCACGGCGGCCTCGGGGACCCTGGCCAGGTAGGCGGCGCCGCCCCGGCCGTTCGGCGTGCCGTACATGTAGACGAAGCCGTCACGCCGGACGAACGCCGCCATCTGGAAGTGGTTGTCACCGCCGGGGTTGTCCCATCGGGGCCCGCCGGTGACCCAGTTCTGGCCGTTGTCGTCGGAGTAGGCGATCGAGGAGTGGTTCGTGGTCCAGACTCCGGGCTCGCCCCAGTGCCGTACGGACATGTAGGCGAGGTACTGCCGTGTCCCCACCGACACGCCCGCCGTGGGGATCACGGTGATCTCGTCACCGTCGATCTTCTTGCTGGGGATGAGTTCCTTGGCGTGGCCGGGAGCGTCGGTGGCCGCGCTGCTGAACGACATGCCGTCGGCGAGGTCGGGGTCCGTGCTGCGCAGGAGCACCTGGCTGCGCCAGTCGTCGCCGTTGGCGCCAGGGGGTTGCCAGGTGTCGCCGAACGTGTCGCCGAACGCGGCGAGGATCTCGCCGCTGCCGTTGTCCCACATGACACCGAGATCGGTGGCCTTGATCTTCCAGTTGGTGTCGGTGGCGCTGACGGAGCCGGGTCCGGTCATCTTGCTCACCACGATGGCCGGTGAGTGGGCCGACGAGGCCTGGGCGGGGCCCGCTGCCACCAGACCGGACAGCAGAACCATGGCGATCGGGACGCGTAAGAGCTTCACCGCTCTCTCCCCCCTGGGACAGGCGCGGAGATTCCGCACAGGTGCACGTGCACGCCGAGCTCGGCGAAGGCCGCGGCCTTGGCCGTCAGCGCCCTGTCGGCGCTGTCCGCGTCGTGGGCGTAGGCCACGTTGAGGTGGTTGGCCCGGTGGCGGGCCATGAACTGGTTGCGGGTGACGCCGTGCAGCACCGCGTGCATGATCGGCCACTGCGGGGTGGTGGCGTCGAGCCTGCGCCTGGTCTCCTCCTCCGGCAGCTCCACCACGCTCGCCCGGCCGAGGTCGACGTGCAGCTCGCCGTCCATGATGAACACCCGCGACCAGACGATCTCGCCGGGCTTGGAGACGCCGCTCAGCGTGCCGCCGCCGAGGGGGAAGTACATCGGCGGCTGCCGCATGCTCCACGACTTGTCGTAACCGCCGTTGTGCGACGCCGGCACCGACCCCGAAATCTCCAGAACCCAGACGAACCGCCCCTCGTACTCCTCGCCCCATCGAATGTCGTGCAGCGTGGTGGCCGGGTCGAGGCCCATCGCGCTCCACACCCTGTTGGTGATCAGCGAGTCGACCGCGACCCCCTCGTCCACCTCGTTGAAGTGCGGCAGCGGACGGCCGGCGTAGAGCTCGCGGAAGCCGTCGCGGCTGCGCACCGGCGGGCGCTCGACGTTGTTGAGCAGCCCCTCCACCAGGTCGCTGGCCGGTACCACGTCCTTGAGCCCCTGCTGGTACTGGATGCCCACGGCGTCCAGGCCGAAGTCGTCGGCGATGCGCAGCGCCGCGACGTACATCTTGAACTGGCTGATCAGCTGCGACTCGGTCAGCTCGGTGGCCTCGTCGGCGCCGGTGTGGAAGGTCAGGCCCGCCTCGTCGAGCCACGCGCGCACCGCGAGCGCCTCGGCGTCGCCGACCCGGTTCATCTCGGCGACGAGCGCGCTCTGCGACAGCCGCTCCTTGTAGATGCCCAGCGGGTTGAGTTGCTCGTCGTCGATGATGGCGTTGTACATCCCCATGCAGCCCTCGTCGAAGACGCCGATGATCGCCTTCTCCGTGGCGAGCTGGCGGGCGAGCGCCCGGCCCAGCTCGGACTCGGGGGTCGGGGGCAGCTCGCCGAGCCTGGTGACGTGGCTGGTGTCGTGGGTCAGCTCGCCGTTCTCCAGCCAGGTCTTCAGCCCGTGCCTGGCCCACTCGTCGGTGAAGTCCTCGCTCCACAGCACCGAGTACGGCCTGCCCGCCTTGGTCAGGCTGCCGGCCAGGTTCAGCAGGCCGACCAGGCCAGGCCACTGACCGCTCCAGTTGGCCACGATGAGGATCGGCCCGCGGTGGCTGCGCAGCCCAGCCAGCACGTGGTGGCTGTACTGCCAGACCGCCTCCACCACGATCAGCGGCGCGTCCGGCGGCAGGGTCTTGAACACCTCGATGCCGGCACGCTGGCTGTCGATGAAGCCGTGTCCCTTGTCGGGATCGACGTCGTGGCCGCGCCGGACCGACCAGCCCAGGTCGCGCAGCGTGGCCGCGAGATCGTTCTCCAGCTTCTCCTGCACCGGCCAGCAGATCTGGTTGGCGCTCTGACGCAGGTCGCCGCTGGCGACGGTGTAGACGACGCCGGGCTCCGCCGCGGGCGGTTCGTTGAGCTCGGGGAATCGGTACATGGGCTGCCCTTCACGTGGGGGGATCAACGATGCTGGCGGCCGGCCAGGGCGTGCGCGATGCCGGCCGTGCTCGGGTAGAGCTGCTGGTAGAGGCGGTAGAGCTGGTCGTACTGGGTGACCGCGTCCGGCCGCGGGGTCACCAGGTGCCGGACGGGGTTCCACGCGTCGATCGACGCCTCACCGACGAGCCGGGCGGCCAGGAAGGCGCTGCCGTACGAGGCTCCGATCGAGGTGGCACGCACCTCCTGGGGTGCGCCGGTGACGTCGGAGACGATCTGCGTCCACAGGCCGCCCTGGGTGCCGCCGCCGACGGCGACGATGCGCCGGATGTCGCCGCCGGCCGCCCGCATGGTCTCGATGTTGTGCCGTACGGCGAAGCCGGTGGCCTCCAGCGCCGCCCGGTAGAGGTCGCCCCGGGTGTGGGAGAGAGTGAGCCCGGCGATCACGCCTCTGGCCTGAGGGTCCATGACCGGGGTGCGCTCTCCGGCGAAGTAGGGCAGCATCAGCAGCCCGTTGGCGCCGATGCCGGACGCGTCGGCCTCCTGGAGCAGCTCCTGGTAGGCGGCCCCGAACAGGTCGCGCAGCCAGGTGGTGATCGCGCCGGAGGTGGCCATGCCGCCGGCCAGGTTGTAGGTGCCCGGCAGGGCACCGACGGTCCCCCACAGACCGGGCCAGGTCCGGTGTTCCGGCGTGGTGTGGACCAGGAACATGGTCGTGCCGTACATGAGCATGAGATCGCCGGGGTGGTGGGCGCCGACGCTGAGCGCCTCGGCCCAGGCGTCGACCGTCCCGGTGATCATGGGGATGCCTTCCGGGAGATCGGTTTCCCGGGCGGCCTGCCGGGTGAGCGTCCCCGCGGGCTCGCCCGGCCAGCGCAGCGGGGGCAGCTCGATGCCCGGCGCGACCGTGTCCGCCCACGGCCGGTGCCAGTCGAGGCGGCCGACGTCGTAGAGCGGGGTGCACTGGCTGGCCGAGTGGTGGTCGAGCACGTACGCCCCGGTGAGCCGGCGCACCAGCCACGAGCTGGGCATGTACAGCCGCCGCGCCCTCGCGTAGAGCTCGGGCTCCTCGTCGGCCACCCATGCGATCTTCGCGCCCGCCGCCTGGCTCGACAGGTCGGAGCCGCCCCTGCGGCGGATCTCCTCCGCTCCGAGCTCGCGTTCGAGCCTGGCGATCTGGGCGGTGGAGCGGGTGTCGACGCCGTAGAGGATGGCGGGCCGCACCGGCAGGTCGGCGGAGTCGGCGAGCAGGACGCAGGGCCCCATCCCGCTCACTCCGACCGCGACCACCTCGGCGTCCCGGCCGAGCTCGCGGGCCAGCTCGCGGAACTCCTCCCACCAGAGCCGCCCGTCCATCTCGAAGCGCCCGGGGCCGGGGCAGTCCACCGCGTGCTCGCGGACCGCTGACCGCATCAGCGTGCCGTCCAGGCCGACCAGCACTCCCTTGCTGCTGGACGTCCCGATGTCGACCCCGAGCACGACGGGCACAGACATGCGCACCCCTGAGAAATCGATTGCTGATTGCCCAGAACGTAATGAACGCAGACACCGGAGTCAATGGTGTCGGCGGCGGTTCGCTGGGGTCAGTGACAGTTCGCTGGTGCGGCGACAGTCGATGGGGTCAGCGGCGGGAGCTCTCGCGGACGTGCAGCTGGGTGTGCAGGGTGACGCTGCCGGCCGGGCGGGACGGCTCGGCGATCCGCTCGGCCAGCAGCAGGGCGGCGGTACGGCCCAGCTCGTAGGTGGGCTGCCCCACGGTCGTCAGCGACGGCCTGACCAGATGCGCCCACGGGATGTTGTCGAAGCCGACCACGCCGACCTCCTCGGGGATGCGCACACCCTGGTCGACCAGGCATTCCACGGCGCCGACCGTCATCAGGTTGTTGGCGGCGAACACGGCGTCCGGCGGGGAGTCCTGCCGCAGCAACGCCTCCATCGCCGCATACCCGCCTTGCTCTCGGAAGTCGGCATATCTGACCAGCTCTTCCCGTACGGCACGGCGGTGCCCGCGCAGCGCACGCTGGTAGCCGCGCAGCCGCTGGACGGCCGTCGACAGCCTGCGCGGCCCCGTGATGCACGCGATGCGCTCATACCCCGAGTCGATGAGGTGAGCGGTGGCCAGCTCCGCGCCGTGCTCGTTGTCCACCAGCACGGTGTCGACGGCGATGCCGCGCAGCTGCCGGTCGATGACCACCACCGGCACCCGGGCGTCGACCAGCCGGTTGACATGCGTGGCCCGCCCGGACGGCGAGATGATCACACCGGCCATCTGGTCGTCCAGCGCGGCGGTGACGTACTTGCCCTCCTTGGCGGGGTCCTCGTCGCTGTTGCACAGCACGACCGAGAAACCGGCTTTCTGGGCGACGTCCTCCACGCCCCTGACCATCGCGGTGAAGAACGGGTTGCCCACGTCGGAGATGATGACGGCCCACAGCGTGGTCCGGCTCTTGCGCAGGTTGCGCGCCACGGCGTTGGGGCGGTACTCGAGCTCGGTCAGGGCCCGCCTGACCCGCTCGGCCAGCACCGGATCCACGTTCGGCCGGCCGTTCACCACCCGCGAGACCGTCGCGGCGGACACCCCCGCGTGGCGAGCCACATCGTAGATCGTCGTCATCCTGTCCCCGTTTCGGATCCTCTGGAGGGAAAGCGTAGCTGCAATCGATTCCTCACAGCAGATGCGTGCGCTCTCCGGGCCCTGGGCGTCCCGCGCGGCGGGCCAGGGAGCGACCCTGCCTCCCCTGGAGACCTCGGGATCCCGCCCGAGGGTCAGCTCACGGGACGAGCGTGTCGGCGAAATCGGTGACGGCGGCGATGAACTCCCTGGGCTTGTCGTCGTGGATGACATGTCTGGCGTCGATGCGGCGGTAGACGGTCTGAGGAGCGAGTTCGGGCAACCGGCGGGCGTCGTCATCGTCCATGGCGCCGCCGAGTCCGTACCTGTCGTACCGGCTCCACCTGGTGTGCGACAACAGAGGCCCAGCTCGCCGCGCACGGACAGCCCGCCCTGCTCGCCGGCACGCGGCTCGAGATCATTTCGTGACGCCGGAGCGACAAGATCCTCCGCATGAAACGTGTCGCAGTCGTTGCCGTCACGGCCGTGGTCACCGCGTTCGTCGCGGGTGGCGGACAAGCTCAGGCCGCCGCGCCCGAGGACCCGGTCACGGCCGTGCAGAAGCAGTTCGCCCCTGGGCGTGGCGTCCGGGTGTCCGAGGCGAACCGGATCACCGTCAGCGGGATCAAGGGAGTCTTCCTCACCCGCACCAGCGGAGTGATCGGGTTCGGAAAGTCCGCGGCCGTGGACTACGACCTCACGTCGAAGACGACGCTCACCGACGAGCAGAAGGCGGCTCTCGGGTTAGGCGAGGACTACGAACCGGCCACGCTCCGTGCGGTCAAGGTGGGCCGCGCCACCTACGTGAAGGGCTTCGAGTGGGGGAACATGCCCGAAGGCAAGCACTGGGTCCGGTTCAGCGGCAGCTCCGCGTGGAACAACGACGGGCAGCGCGGCGACCAGCGTGTCGACGTCCTGAACCCGGCGATCCTGAAGCTGGTGATCTCGAAGAGCACGTTCGCCAGGGCCGGCGAGTACCGCGGCACTCTCAGCGGGAAGCAGCTGTACAAGGAGAAGTACGGCAACTCCGAGGTGGGCAAGATCTCCTTCAGGCTCTTCGTCGACCGTGACCGGCTGCCTGTCCGTCTGATCACGGAATACACCCTGAGAACCGAGGTGCCCAAGAACGGCAAGCTGGTCAAGGCCACGGAGCACGACATCGTCGACACGCGCTACAGCGGCTGGGGCGCGAAGGTCGCGATCGCGGCGCCTCCGGCCGGCGAGGTCGTCGACTTCGACGATCTGAAGTGGCCGTCGGTCGACGACAACCCGATCAGCGCGCTGATCGACGCAGGCCGCTGAGGTGCCGAGGAGCTGCGGGAGCGTCAGCCGTTCACGGGGCGGAGGGCGCCGGGGGCGGCCGGTGAGGCGGTCGAGCGCGGCGGAGCCGGCGGCGTCGGCCGGCAGGCGAGGATGTCTCCGGGGTGGGCGCGGACCCCGGAGATGCTCAGACCCGTCGTGGACTTCCACGGCGGGGCGTACCCGCTCGATGCGTGTGGGAGGGGATCAGCCCGCCTGGCAGGCGGTGTTCAGCGCCGTCGTCTTCGCGTCCGTGCCCTTCTGCGCCGCGTCGATGCCCGCCTCGTCGCCTGCGTCGATGGCGGCGTTGGCAGCGTCGAGCGAAGCGGCCATCTCGTCCATGGCAGACTTGACCGTGCCGTCCACCTTGCCTGCCTGCTCGACCAGCACCGCCTTGTACGTGGTGTTGACGCCCTTGACCGCCTCCGCGCCTTGAGCGGAGCCGAGCTCCTTTTCCCAGGTCGCACTGGCCGCCGCCGCGGCGTTGCACGCGTCGGCGGAGGCGGAGCCGCAACTGGTCAGGAAGGGTACGGCGGTCATCAGGGCGATGGTCATCACAATCTTCTTCATGGCGTCAGAGCCTACGAACCCGACTTTGACGGTTGATGAACGATCTATAACCGCACAGCTCTTCTCCTAGGCGGGCCGCCTGGGCCGGGCAACCGGCGGCAGTCGGTCAGCAGTCCCCATGAGGTGCGGCTCAAGGCCGTCCATCAGGAACGGTACGGTGACCTTCACCGCCGGCCTGAGCCTGCTCGACGTCGTTCTTCAGGCGGTGCAGGCCGAGTTCAGTTTCGACACGGTCGCACTGGCCTGGTCGGTGTACTGGTCCGCCTCTTCTGGCGCGCTGATGCCCGCCAGTTCCTCGTAAAGGGAGACGACCGCGCCCTGGGCCTCCTTGACCTTCTCGTCGACGTCCAGTTCCTTGATCTTCTGTGCGCTGTCGCCGTAGAACTGCTTCATCGCCTCCAGGTCCTCGGCCTTGCTCTGGAGCTGGGTCACCGTACTCGCCATGATGGTTCGTATCTCCTTGCAGCCCTTGGTGTCGGCCACGGCGGCAGTCTCGCCTCCCGAGCCGCAGGCCGCCGTACTCAGGGTCAGGAACAGGAGAGCGGAGACGCTCAGGGCGAGTTTGGACAAGGACATGGCTTTTCCTCCGTGCTGTCGCTATGGGTCACGACAGCCTTCACCGCGGCCATGGACAGCCGATCGTCAACCGGTGAACGCTCGTCCTGCCGTCAGCCGATCCCGGGATTTCGGCGAACGGCGCGCCCCTCGGCGACCCTCGGCGTCGTCCCAGCTGGGGTGCTCAAGCGCCAGCTGCCGGACCCGCGCGGGCGCGTGCGGGGCGCGGGTCAGCGCGAGCCATCCGCCGTAGGAGTGCCCGCACACCGCCGCGCTGTCGACCCCCAGAGCGGTGAGCACCGGACCCGGAGGTGGTCGAGGCGCGGTTGTCGGCTATCGCCCGGTGTGCCGAAGGATCGCCGCGGAGATACGAGGAATCACCGGCGGCGGGAACCCGTGCCCCATTCCCTCGATGGGCAGAAACTCGCTGTCGGGAATCGCCGCTGCGGGGGGGTGCCGGGGTTGTCGGGCCGCTCTCCGTGGTGCGGGCGTCGTGCGCGGGCTGGGCCGGGTTCGGGTGTGCCGGCCGGTCACCGTACCTGGTCGGTGGTGTGATCCTCGTCGAAGATGTCGGCGGCGGAGATCACGATCCGGGGATCGGGGGTGCCCACGACGTGGGCGTCCTTGTCGGCGTAGTCGAACCGGCTCAGGACGTGACGCATCGCCTCCAGCCGGGCGCGCTTCTTGTCGTTGCTCTTGATGACGGTCCAGGGCGCCGCGTCGGTGTCGGTGTGCAGGAACATGTCCTCCTTGGCCCGGGTGTACTCGTCCCACTTGTTCAGCGAGGCCAGGTCCATCGGCGACAGCTTCCACTGCCGGACCGGGTCGACCTGGCGGATGATGAACCTGGTGCGCTGCTCGGCGCGCGAGACCGAGAACCAGAGCTTGATGAGATGCAGGCCCGACTCGACCAGGAGCCGTTCGAGCCGCGGCGCCTGCTCGATGAACTCCAGGTACTCCTCCTCGGTGCAGAAGCCCATCACCCGCTCGACGCCCGCCCGGTTGTACCAGGACCGGTCGAACAGCACGATCTCGCCCGCGGCCGGCAGGTGGGCGATGTAGCGCTGGAAGTACCACTGGCTCCGTTCGCGTTCGCTGGGCTTCTCCAGCGCGACCACGGTCGCGCCGCGCGGGTTGAGGTGTTCCATGAAGCGCTTGATGGTGCCGCCCTTACCGGCGGCGTCGCGCCCCTCGAACAGCACCACGAGTCGCAGGCCGGTCCGTTTGATCCAGTACTGCAGCTTCAGCAGCTCGATCTGCAGCAAGCGCTTGTCGTGCTCGTACGCCGGCCGCGGCAGGCGTGCCGGATAGGGGTAGTGCTGGCGCCAGGTGTCGACCTGCGTGCCGTCCGCGCGGTACAGCCTGGGGTCGTCATCGTCGCGATCATCGACCCACAGGCCGGGCGTGCTGTCGAGCAGCTCTCCGGTGTCGTCCGCGTCCTGGGAGCCGAGGACGACCAGGCGTCGTCGGTGCGGATCGTTCATCGTGCACACCCGGCGAGAGTGGTGATGCCCATACCGTCACCATGCACCCTCGGCGGCCGATCTAACCACCTTCCGCCACGTTCGCCGAGAAATCCCGCCCGGCATGGGCCGTCAGCGGAACGACCGGCGATTCTCCACGCGGGCGGACGCCGCGTTGATCGCTGTGCCGGGAGGGCTTGAGTCTCCAGCGGCTGGAAGCCCCACACTCGTGGTCATGGACGACGACCGCGGGGAACCGCTGACGATCGGCCGGCTGTCCCGGCGGACCGGGATGCCGGTGCGCACGATCCGGTACTGGTCCGACATCGGGGTGCTGCCGCCCGCCGGGCGGAGCGAGAGCGGCTACCGGCTCTACGACGCCCGGTCGGTGGTCAGGCTGGACCTCATCCGCACCCTGCGCGAGCTCGGGCTCGGGCTGAGCGACGTCCGCCGGGTGCTGGAGCAGCGGACCACGATCGCGGACGTCGCGGAAACCCACGTCATGGCACTGGACGCGCAGATCCGCGTCCTGCGGCTGCGCCGGGCGGTGCTGAGCGCCCTCGCCCGGCGACGGCCCAGACCAGAGGAGCTGATTCGTTTGGACAAGCTGGCACGCCTTTCGGCCGACGAGCGCCGTCAGATCGTCGAGGACTTCCTCGAGGAGGTCTTCGCCGGTCTGGACGCCGACCCCCATCTGAAGGCGCGGTTGCGCCACACCCCGGTGGAACTGCCCGCCGATCCCACACCCGAGCAGCTCGAGGCCTGGATCGAGCTGGCCGAACTGGTCCAGGACAGGGACTTCCGGCGGCGGATGCGCGTCATGGCCGAGCAGCACGCGGCCGGACGCGGGCAGGAGGGCCCCGGCCGCGAGCCCGGGGCGTTCCTCTGGTTCGCCAAGAAGATCGCCGGAATGGTCGGCGAGGCCCGGCAGCGGGGGATCGATCCCGGCTCGGCCGAAGCGGCCCAGGTGCTGGATCGGCTGCTCGGCCCCGCCGACCGCGCGCAGGTGCTGGCGCGCCTGGAGGACGGGCAGGACAGGCGGGTCGAGCGGTACCGGCAGCTCCTGGCGACCGTGAACGGCGAGGCGGCGCCGTCCTCCCGGCTCGACGACCACGGCTGGCTCGCCGCCGCCCTGCGCGCGCATCCCTGATCCGCCCTGCGCGCGCCGATCACTCACCTCGACCCGCTCCGTCCGCTCGCCCGCTCCGCCGTCCCCCCGTTCGCCCGCTCGGCTCGTTCCGTTCGTTCCGCTCGTTCCGCCCAGCGGCGGCGAGCACCAGACGACCGAAGGCGACGCGTGTCCATCGATGGATGTACACGCAGGTTCGTCTGGCGGTAGGAGATCACGGTCTCCTGCCGCTGGAAGGCTTGATGCGTGACCACACGTATCGACGCGCTGGACGTGCTGCGGGGTGTCGCCATCATGGGCACCCTCGGCACGAACATCTGGATCTTCACCGTTCCGGCGGGCCCCGCCGGAATACTCGCCATGGGCGGCGCGCCGGGCACGGCGGAGACCCTCCTGCGGTTCCTGTCCAACGGCAAGTTCCTCGGGCTGCTGACCCTGCTGTTCGGCATCGGGCTCGAACTCCAGTACCGCAGCGCCGTGCGCAAGGGCCTCACCTGGCCGGGAAGATACCTGTGGCGGGCCGCCCTGCTCTTCGCCGAGGGACTGCTGCACTACATCCTGATCTTCGAGTTCGACGTGCTCATGGGGTACGCGATCACCTCCATGGTCGTCGCGTACCTGATCGGCAGAAGCGAGCGCACGGTGCGGATCTGGATGGTCGCGGCGGGTACGGTGCACGTCACCCTGGTCGCGCTGCTGACGCTGGCCCTGCTCGCGGAGGACGCCCCCGGCGGCTCAGGGGCCGTCACCCTCTACAGCCGGGGCGGCTGGACCGACCAGGTGGCCGCGCGCCTGGAGCACGTCCTTCTCCTGCGCGCGGAGCTGGTCTTCATCGTGCCCATGGGGGTCGTGCTGTTCCTGCTCGGCTCGCGGCTGCTGCGAGCCGGGGTGTTCGAGGAGCGGGGCGCGGGCCTGCGCAGGAAGCTGGCTCTCGCCGGGCTCGGGGTGGCCGCCCCGCTGAACCTGGTCACGTCCTTCGCGGGCCCCGCGTGGTTCGCCGTGGACCGCTACATCCTGCCGCCGCTGGTCGCGCTGGGCCTGCTCGCGCTGCTCACCTCGATCGTGCTCGGCATGAAGGGCGCGCCGGGCGTCATGCGCAGGGGGCTGGCCGGCGTCGGCCGTACCGCGCTGTCCTGCTACGTCTTTCAGAACCTGGCGGCGAGCGTGCTCTGCTACGGCTGGGGGCTCGGCCTGGCCGTCCGGCTCGACGGGCTGCGGCCCTGGTGGGTGCCCGTCGCATGGGCGGCCATCTGCCTGCTGTTCATGACGCTGGCCGCCCTCTGGCTGCGCCGCTTCGACCGCGGACCGCTGGAGCTGGCCTGGCAGTGGGCCTACCAGGCCCCCTGGAGGCGGCAGGCCGAACTCCAGCGGTCGTGACCGGGCGCCCGTACCCGCGCCGCCCGACCAGCAGCGCCCGCCGGGGCGATGACCCAGGACCCCTCGGTCTGCACCGGCACGAACGGGGAGGAACGGCCGGGCCCGGAGCCGCTGGGGCGCTCCGGGCCCGGCCCATGCCGTCCGGCGATCAACCGGCCTGCCAGGACGCCCGCACCAGGGCCCGCTCGGTCGCGGCCAGGTGGGCCGCGGCGGCCAGCCAGGCCCACGCGTAACGATCGGTGTCCGACTCGGCCAACCGGCCGAACACGTCGCGAGCCCTGCGGTCGGCCTCGGCGGTGAGCGCGGTCACCAGGTCCGCCGCGGCCAGGAACCCCGCACCACGCAGGGCGGCCGCCTGCGCGCGGGCGTCGCCGTTGCGCGCGGGTTCGGCCACCGCCCTGCGGCCGCCGGCGACGGCCAGCTCGACCAGCCGGCGTACCCGCCAGAGCGGCGCGCCCGCCACCGGATCGACGCGGTCCTCCGCCCCCTCCATCCGGTACGGCAGGCAGGCGTCATCCGGAGGGAGGTGCGAGCGTTGCAGGCGGTCGTAGCCGAGGTCGGCCCGATCGTGCCAGTCGGCGGGAAGGCGCAGGGTCGCCTCGGCGCCCGGCACCGGACCCACCGCCAAGGGGATCAGGGTGGCCGCTCTGTCCGGATCGACCCGGCCCACGACGCGCACCAGCATGCCGGGGCGCGAGGCGAGACGTCGCAGGTTGTCGAGGTGGGCCAGGCCGGGGTGCCGGCCGGCGGGGACGAGCCGGATGAGCGGGCCGCCGGGCCGCGCCGGCCGGACATCGTCACCGGCCAGGCCGCTCGACGGGGCCCGCCACACCCGATCACCGTCCGCCGGGCCGCCGGGTGGTGCCTGAGGGGTGGGACCGTCGGCATCCGCGCCCGCGGCGGCGGCGGGCCACAGCTCGCGGGCCAGGACGGCGTCGCCGGCCGTACCGACGATCACCAGATCGCAGCCGACCGGCTCGCGGGCCGCCTCCGCCTCGCTCCACCCGTCGTCGGACAGCCGGGCGGTGGCGGACTCGGCCAGCGGACGCGCGAACAGGGCGGCCAGCGGACCGGCCGTCCACGGGATGCCGGTGAGCGGGGTGGCGCGCACCCCGCGACCCGCGCCGAGGCGGCCGTCGGGCGAAACGGTCGCTCCGACGATCAACAGGCCCGCCCGCGCCAGCTGGGCATGGCTCAGCATGGCCGAGCCGATGGCCACGGTCGCGGTGGCCGCCCCGCGCGCCCGAGCGGCCCCGCCCGGTTTGACGTCGGCGACCGAGAACCACCGGCCGTCCTCCGCGACGAGGTGGGTGACCACGCCGCCGTAGCCGGTGGCACTGATCACCGGCTCCCTGAAGACGCCGTGCGCCCGCAGGCTCCCGCCCTGCTGGTAGCTCCGGCGAACGCTGCCGACCAGCGCGGGATCCGGGTCCGCCAAAGCCAGCCGGCCGGCGGTGAGCAGCAGCTCGCGCAGCGCGGACACCAGGTCGGCGAGACGGTGACCGTCGTGGCGTTCGCGGGCCGCGCGCAGACCGCGCACGACGCGTACGGCGGCGGCCTCGGCGTTGGGCAGGCCGGCCAGCCGGGCGGTGTGCGCTGCCCTGAGCAACTCGGCCTGCGGAACCGCGCCCGCGGCGGGCACCCCGGCGGACAGCACCGCCGCGGCGGCGGCCCACAGCCCGGCCGCCGCGGCCACCTGCGCCGCACTCGGCCCCGCGCGGGATGGATCGTCGGGCTGGGCGGAGCCGTCCGTCCCGGTGGGGGGCCCGGAACCCGCGCTCCCGCCGGCCGTCGCCTCCGCGCCCGAGCCCGCACGGGTGGCCGGTGCCGTGCCGGAGTCCGCGTGGGTGGTCGGACTCGGGCCGGAGTGGGCGCCGCCGGCCGGTACCGCACCGGAGTTCGCGTCGGCATCCGTGCCGGTGTCGGCCATCTCTCCGGCGGCGACCTCTCCGGCGGCGACCTCTCCGGTGTCGGTCTCTCCGGTGCCGGCCGTCTCTCCGGCGGCGTCGGCCACGGGGCAGGCGCTGAGAACGGCCGCGCGGTGCAGGCACCGCGGCGACAGCAGGCAGCTGCACCGCGCCTGGTCCTCCTCGAGGATCGCACCCGACGTCCCCGGCGAGAGGGTC
The DNA here is from genome assembly GCF_040610675.1 of Nonomuraea sp. NPDC003804. Lineage (NCBI taxonomy): Bacteria > Bacillati > Actinomycetota > Actinomycetes > Streptosporangiales > Streptosporangiaceae > Nonomuraea > Nonomuraea sp. NPDC003804. The sequence continues at coordinate 136,874 of NZ_JBEXMT010000015.1, read as the reverse complement.
ACGACCGCGTCCTCGCCGCAGCGGATCGTGATGCCGTCGCCGTCGGCGACGGGGGACACGGCGGCGTACTGCTCGACCGCCGCGTCCAGCTTCTTGCGCAGCCTGGAGGTCAGGACCTCGACGGCCGCGGCCACCACGTGCGGCGCCACGGGCGGCAGGGCGGGGGGAACGGTTGGCGTGGGGGAGTTCACCTGGCTTCTCCGCGGAGGCGGTCGCCCACCCAGCGGGCGAGGGCGAGCGGACTGAGGGCGGCGACCGGCATGCCGGCCGCGACGAGCTGCTGGGCGACGGGCAACGAGTAGCGGGGAACGCCTTCGTCGTCGAGGGCGGCGCAGCCCAGCAGGTGGACGCCCGACCCGACGAGCGAACGCACCTCGCCGAGAAGGCCGCCCAGGGGGTATCCCTCCTCGAAGTCGCTGACGACCACGACGAGCGTACGGCTCGGCACGGTGACCAGCGAGCGGGCGTGAGACAGCCCCGCCGCGATGTGCGTACCCCCGCCGACCTGCACCTCGAGCAGGAGGGAAAGCGGGTCGGCGACCCTGTCGGTGAGGTCGATCACCTGCGTGGAGAACGCCAGGAAGTGGGTGGAGAGCGTGGGCACGCCCGCCAGGACCGCGGCGGTCAGCGCCGACCACACCACCGAGGCCTCCATCGAGCCGGACACGTCCACCACGAGGATCAGCCGCCAGTCGGCCTCCTGGCGGGCCCGGCTGTTGAACACCGGCCGTTCGGGGACCACCACGAGCCGCCCGTCGCCCATGCGGCGCGTGTGGGCCAGGTTCGCCCGCAGCGTGCGCGGCAGGTCGAGCCTGCCACCCGGACGGCGGGTCGGACGCGGGTTCGCCACCCCGGTCAGCGCCGGCCGGAGCCGGGTGGCCAGCTCGCGGGTGAGCTCCGCGACCAGATGGCGGACCAGCGGCCGCAACGTGGCCAGCCGCTGCTCGGGCAGGCCGCCCGCCAGCGTCAGCACCGAGGTCAGCAGCTCGATCGACGGCCGCACCGCGCCGGGCCGCAGAACGTCGAGGACGTCGGTCCTCCCGGCCTCGGCCGCTCGCGCCAGGACCTCCTCCCGCACGTCCGCCCCGAACAGGGCCTCCAGCTCCTCCGCCCACTCGCGTGCGGTGGGGAAGGAGTCGCCGGTGCCGCCGGGCCCGTCGCTTTCCCCGAAGTCGTCGGCGCCTTCGCCGCGGCCCGTGCCGTACAGCTCGTCCAGCGCTCGCGCGTAGGAACGGGCGCCCGCCGCGAGCTGCTCGGACTCCCGCCCGAGCAGCAGCCGCCACCGGTCTGTCGGCGCGAACCTGCGCGAAGCGTCGCCTGAGGCTGCGGATTCAGGGATCGTCAGGGCCCGGGCTCCGTCGTCCGAGGCGGCGGGCCCGGGGGTCGTCCGGTCCTGCCGTGCCACGAGGAGGTCACCGGTCGCCTGGTCCGGTGCGAACGGCAGCCCGAGCGCACGCAGCGCGCCCAGCCCCGCCGTGTCGGCGGCGGCCCACAGGGCGAGCAGCGCGGGCGGAGCCTCCAGCGTCACGTCGAGCCGCCCGCCGAGGCGCGCGGACACCTCGCTCAGCAACCGGGTACGGCCCGCGGGCGCGAGCGTGTCGAACCCGCCCCGCAACGCCGGCAGCCGATCGAGGAACTCCTGGTCGGCCAGCGCGTCGATGCGGTCCATGAGCGGCACGAGGGCTTCCGGGGCCGACTGCAGCAGCGGCGCCGCCGCCGTGAGCACGCCGCTCAGCAGGCGGCTGAGGCGTCTGCGGCTGTCGAGGTCGGTCGCGGTGTCGACCCACCCCGCCGCCCTGGCGCCGAGAGCGTCCGGGCCGTCCAGGTCGAGCAGGACGCGTGCGGCCATGGCCGCCCCCTGGATCAGCGGCGAGGCGGTGCGCGCGAGCCCCGCCAGCGTGTCGTCCATCCGCAGGCCAAGGCGTTCCTCCCCGGCCCTGGAGGCGAGGGCGACCAGGGCGACCGCGTCCTCCGGCTGGTCGCTGCCCGCCAGGCCGGGCAGCGCGCGTACGGCGGCTTCGAGCAGGGTGCCCGCCAGTTCGGCGGCCTGCTCGCGACCCTGCGGGGTGGTGCCGGGCAGATGCTCGCGGCGCAGTGCCTCCAAGACGTCGAGCGCCTCGAGCAGCTCGGCGAGCGTGGCGGCGGCGGGAAGCGTGACCGCGGCGTCGTCGAGACGAGCCGCCACCAGCTCCGGCAGGTCGCAGCGGGCCGCGGCGCGCAGGCCGTCGAGGATCAGCGCGCAGGTGGGCCCGCCGTCGGCGGACTCGCGGCGGAACCTGTCGCGCAGCGTGCCCGCCGCGGCCTGGGCGAGGGTCACCCCGCGAACGCCGGCCAGGTCGAGCCGGGCCGGGACGGCAGGCGTCCACGCCAGCCGCCATTTGGTGGTGAGCGCGCTGGCGTCGCCCGTTCCCGCCACCTCGATCGGCTCGCCGTAGCCCGCCCCGCAGACCAGGAGGCGTCGCAGGGCCACTTCCCTGCGCGCGTCCAGCTCGGAGCGGAGCGGGTCGAGCCGTACCTCCCGATGGTCGGGATCGTCGGGGCACGGCAGGCGCAGCGCGGCGAGCTCCGCCTCGACGGCGGGGCCGAGGCCGGAACGGGGCGTGCCGGGGGCGATCCTGCCCCGTTCCGCGCCGACGAGGACGGTCTCCATGGCCTGCGCCAGGGCTCGTCCTCTGCCCAGGGGTTCGCCCTGGCCGAGCACGGCCGTCACCGCCTCGACCAGCTCGCCGCGCCCGGGGGCGGGCAGGCCGCGCAGCCGCGCCAGGTCGCAGGCCATCCGGAGCGTCTCGACGGCCTCGCCGGTGCCCGCGGTGTGCCCGGCGGCGCGCAGTTGCCGGCACACCTCGGTGATCGCGCGGGCGGCGCCGTCCCTGACCCGCCCGGGATCGCCGCCCGCCGCGAACACCGCCTGCTGCCAGCGGGGGTCGCGGATGCCCGCGGGATATCCGGACCTCGAGTCGAGCAGGTCGAAGGCGTACGGCACCAGCGAGGTGACGGGCGTGCCGGCCGCCGCCGGCGCCTCTACCTGGGTGCCGGGCTGGAGGCCGAGCAGGGCCGGGGCGTGGAAGGCGCCGACGACCGCGGCGACGCGGCGCCCGCCGGCCGCTGCTTCGGCGAGCACGCGGCGCATGTGCGCCTCCCGCGCCAGGTCCCTGGCCGGGACGCCGCCCGCCGACTCCGTGCCTGTCTCGGCGTCGCGCCGCAGCGCCCAGCCGACGCCGAGCGCGGCACGGCGCACCGCCTCCGGCTCGCAGCCCGGCGCCAGGACCTCCACGGCCCTGTCCCACAGGTCGTCGCCCTCGCGTCCGGTGCCCGAGGCGGCCAGCGCGTCGGCGAAGGCCACACCCGCCTTCGACGGGCCGGGCGTGGACGGGTCAGGAGCGGGCAGGCCGGGCGGGTCGGCTGCCTGCCAGCCGGGGTCCGACAGCGGAAGGTCGCAGCAGCGCACCTCGGCTCCCCGCTTCCACGCCCAGCGGACGGCCACCAGCTCGGGCGAGAAGTCGGCGAACGGGTAGAAGCCGAGCCGCCCGTCCTCGCCGGACCCGGCGAGGGCGACCGGCGCGACGGTCGCGGGGTCGGCGAGGTGCTGCAGCCACGGCTGGAAGTCGGCGGGCAGCTCGACGCACACCACCTCGGGGTCGGCGGCGTCGAGCAGCGCTGGCAGCGCCACCGCCAGCGCGGGGCTGTGGTGGCGCACCCCCACCACGTACGGCACCGCCGAGGCGGCCAGCGCGGCGACCGCCTCCCTGGGGTCGGGGCCGACCGTGTCGTGGTCCTGGGTGTCGTGGTCCTGGGTGTCGTGGTCCTGGACGGTCACCGGAGGGTCTCCCGCAGGTCCCACAGCCGCCGCCACATCGCCGAGCCGTCCTCGGCGCGGCGCCGTACCGGGCCGTCCCAGTAGCCGAGCAGCCGCCCGTGGTCGGCCGGGTCGTCCTTGCGGACCACCCCGAGCAGGTGTCCGGGCACCAGGTCGAGGACGTCCCCGCCGGGCAGGTAGGCGGTGGCGACGCCGAGGGAGGCCGCGACCTGCACCGCCTCGGCGGTGGACATCACGGTGCCGGGCCGCTCCACGTCCCAGCCCTCGTCCGAACGGCCGGAGCGCAGGTCGCGGAAGACGGTGACCAGCGCCTCGAGCACGGCGTCGTCGACGGCGAAGGCGGCGCCGGCCCGCTGCACGACCGCGGTGGCCTGCCGGCGCACCAGCGAGGTCTCCGCGGCGGCGTCGGCGATGGGGTCGACGGTCTCGAAGTTGAAGCGCCGCTTCAACGCGGCCGACATCTCCGAGACCCCGCGGTCGCGCAGGTTGGCCGTGGCGATCACGGTGAAGCCCGGCGCGGCCGCCACCTGGGCATCGGGGGTGCCGGCCAGCTCGGGCACGCTGACCCGCCGGTCGGACAGGATCGACACCAGGGCGTCCTGCACCTCGGGCAGGCAGCGGGTGATCTCCTCCACCCTGGCGACGCGCCCGGCGCGCATGGCCGTGAGCACGGGGGAGTCGACCAGCGCGGCGGGGCTCGGCCCCTGGGCGAGCAGCAGGGCGTAGTTCCAGCCGTGGCGGAAGGCGTCCTCGGTGGTGCCCGCGGTGCCCTGCACGGTGAGCGCGCTGGTGCCGCACACGGCGGCCGCCAGCAGCTCCGACAGCATCGACTTGGCGGTGCCCGGCTCGCCGACCAGCAGCAGGCCGCGCTCTCCGGCGAGCGTCACCACGCATCGTTCGACCAGCGCCCGCTCGCCGACGAACTTGGCGGCGATCTTCAGCCGGGCCGGCGCGCCGTCGGCGGGCCGCCGGTTCTTCGGCAGCTCCAGCGTCTCGTCGCCGCTGCCGCAGATGAACGTCACCACCGCGCGGGGTGTCAGCCTCCAGCCGGGCGGCCGGGGGCCGTCGTCGTGAGCGGCGAGAAAGGCGAGCTCGGCGGCGTGACGCTCCTCGGCGGGCAGCACCTGCCTGGGCGCGGTCGCCTGGTCCTGTGTCAGGGTCATGAATACACGTCCTCGTCGGTACGGATGTCGGTCAGCGGCGCTTGCCGCGCCTGATCTGGAGCTGGGCGAACCTGGGGGCGTCGCCGTCCCTGACCCGCCGCCAGGCCCCTGCGTACAGGTCGGCGGCCGGCTCGGCGGGCACGAGCGGGGTGCGCCCGGCCGTGGTGCCGAACAGCGGTGCCTTCCACTCCTCCAGCGGCAGGCACGGGGACCGCAGCTCGTTCCAGCCGCCGGGCAGGAACAGCGAGCGGCCCGCCCGGTTCCTGGCGGCCTCGACGACCAGGTCCGTGGCGGCCAGCTCGGCGCGGGCCGCCTTGAACCGGGCCGGTTTCCAGCCCGTCCACCGGGCCACGTGGCGATCGGTGGGGTCGGGCATGGCCAGCAGCATCAGGTAGAGGGCCGCGGCGTCCTCGCCGAGGCCGTACTCCTTGGCCGCCTCGACCACCAGGTCGGGCACCGAGCGGGTGGGGTCCTGCGGCCACCACGTGCCGTCGGCGTCACGCGTGCCGGCCACCGGATCGCCGGGGTCGGCCAGCACCGCCGCGAAGCGCGGGTCGAGGGCGGTGCGCAGGGCGGTCTCGACGGGGAACGGCTGCTCCATGCCGAGCAGGGCGCGCAGGTAGGGGTCGGCGCCGGACGGGTCGAGCAGCGAGGTGCGGATGCCGGGCGCGGGCCGCTCGTCGTAGGTCGCCATGACGAGCGCGCCGTACCTCTCGTAGCCCGTGCCGACCTCGGTCGGCGCTCCGGCGGCCGTCCTGAACGCGGGCAGGTCGACGTACCGGTCGAGGTCGAGCATCAGCTCCGGGTTGGCCAGCCGCGCCCTGACCGCCGCCAGCGCCTCGGGCAGCGCCGCGCGGATGGGGTCTCCCGCGGGCAGCCGGTGGGCGAGCCAGCCCGCCGTGGTGACGGCCATGGCGAGCGTGTGCCCGGTGAAGCCGGTGGCCTCCTCGTCGGCGGGCCTGACCCGGTCGCCCCGCACCGTCCAGACCAGGTCGCGGGTCAGCTCGGGCGCGGCGGCGGGCTCGGCCAGCGTGCGCAGCGCCGTGCCGGGCGCACCGACGCCCCGCAGGTCGCGGTTGGCGTCGGCGGTGAGCCACTCGGGGATCGGCATCTGCCGTCCCATGGCGCCGCTCCAGATCGCGGCCGCGCGGGCCACGTCGGGTCCGTCCGTCCAGAGCCGGGCGGGGTCGTCGGGCAGGAGCGCCGAGACGACCGCCCGCCGCAGCCCGTGGTCCGTCCCGCGCAGTTCCTCCTTGGCGATGGCGGCGTCGCCGACCTTCACCCCGAGCGTGGTGCGGGCGTCCTTGGGGAGGAAGCTGCGCTCGTAGCTGTCCACGTACGGCATGCCGGACACGACCAGCCGGGCGAGCGTCAGCGAGACACCGGTGAGCCTGGCGAACTCCTCCGCCGCCGCAGGCAGCCACGGCGCGGGACCGCGCGCGTCGAGCTCGGCGAGGAAGGCCTCCAGCCAGTCGGCCCGCCTCGCCTCGCCCACCGGGCCGGAGGCGACGACGGTGTACGGGGCGGGAACCTCGAACCGGCCCGTGGGGTCGTGGAACAGCGCCGACCACGAGGCGCCCGTGTCGTCGAGCGACTCGCAGAACAGGAAGGCGAGCACCGCGCCGCCGCCGAGCGGCAGCAGCGCGTCCCGCATCTCGCGCCTGTCGCCGTCCGGGGCGAGCAGGTGGCTCTGGTCCAGGCGCAGCGTCATCGTGCGCCAGCGGGCCTGATCGGCCGCGACGGGCAGCCCGAACTCGCCGAAGTGGCGCAGCAGCTCGCGCAGGACCGCGCGGTGCTCCGGCTCGCTCACCTCCGCGGCGGCTCGGAACGCCACGGCGGCGAGGTGGTCGAGCAGGCGATCCCACGGCAGGCCCGTGACGGCCAGCTCGGGCTGGTCGAGGTGCAGGCGGCCGGCGGCCGCGGCTTCGGCGCCCGCCGCCACCGCCTCCCCGATGGCCCGCATCCGCCGGTAGGCGGCGTCGGTGTGCCGGCGGTTCCAGACGTTCCTGACGGTGCCGATGAGCCCGTTGAGCGCCGCTTCGAGCAGATCGTCCGAGGGGCCGGCCGGCCCCTCGTCCTGGGAACGGCCGTCGAGGACCGCCGTGAGCCGCGCCTCGACACCGCGCAGCGCGGCCTGCTGAACGGCGGCGAAGCGCACCACCCCCGCGATGCCGGCGACCAGCGCGTCATGGCTGACCTGCGGTATCGCCGCGCGGATCCGCGCGGGCAGGTCGACGTCGCGGCTCTCGCCCGCCGCCAGCAGGGCGGCCGCGGTGTCCCTGTCGAGGCGGCGCAGGGCGGCCGAGCCCTCCGGGTCCCGTGGCCGCAGGCAGTGCCAGTAGCGCACCGGCGGCAGGATGAGCGTGCCCTCGGCGAAGACGCCGGGAGCGGCGTCGGTCCTGGCCACGGCCGTGACGACACCGTCGGGGTCGGAGAGGGCGACGCGGTAGCTGCTCGGTCGCACCAGGGCTCTAAGCCGGTCGTCGCCGGGGAAGGTCAGGGCGCGCAGCACGGCGTCGGTGCCGGGCGGCACGGTGACGGTACGGCCGGACAGGTCCTCGCCGCGCAGCGACCCGTCGGGCAGCACCACCACCCGCCAGCCGTACAGGCCGCGCACCGGAACGGCTGCGGGGGTGGGCTCGTCCGAGGGCGCCGGCAGCAGCCAGCCCGAGGCGAACGTGCTGCCGGTCGGCGCGGCGCGCAACGCGTCGGCGAGGAAGCCGGGCATGGCCTTCCTGCCCACCTGCCCGTCGGCGGGGTCGAACTCGTACCAGCCGGTGGTGGTGCCGTCGCCGCCGTCCCACGTCCACACCCAGTGGGAGGTGCCGTCAGTGATCACCGACCGCTCGGACGGCACCGCCGTGTCGCCCTTGCGCAGCGGCGCGTGGCCGGTCGTGCGCCCGCCACCGGGCAGCGGCAGGGTGAAGGGATCGTCGCCGCGGTACCAGTCGAGCCGGGTGCCGCGGGGGTGATCGCCTTCCACGTGGTGGAGCCGGCCGGGTGAGGTGTGCCAGTATCCGCGCAGCTCGCCGTCAAGCTGGCGGGACTGCCAATACACGAGCAGCTCGCCGTCCACGTAGTGGAATCCGGCGTCGCCCCAGTCGTCGTCGGCCGGGCGGCGCAGGTCGTGGGTGAGCACCGCGCCGTCGGCCGTCAGCACCCGCGCCTGCGCGGAACCGGCGACGATCAGGTGCGGCCAGGCGTCGGCCACGATCAGGTCGTCGACGTCCTCCTTGCGCACGAGTGCGGCGGCCGCCTCCTCCCACGCCGGCCAGCCCAGCTCGTCGAACAGCCCCGCGCGCAGCGTGCGGGCCAGCACCTCGGCGACGTCGGCGCGCGCGGCCCGCCGCACTTCCTCCTCGGCCAGGGCCAGCGCCTCACCCGGCAGCCAGGACAGCCGCCGCATGGCGTCGGGCAGCTCCGGCAGCCCCGCGGCCGAGGAGCGGGCGGCCACCGAGCGCACCCACGCGGCCAGCAGCGGCCGCCCGCCGGGCGAGGCCGCCAGCAGGCGGGCGGCGCGCCTGCCGTCCTCGTCGTCGGTGAACCGGTCGGCCGCCCGCTGGAAGGGCAGGTGGAAGCGGTCGTCGGCGGCCAGGGCGAGCAGGTCGCGCTGGCCCTCGCCGCGCGCCCACTGCTCCAGCAGCAGAGAGTTCGGCTCGGCCACGGGGATGTCGAGGGCGAGCAGCAGGTCGAGCAGGTCGAGGTCGTAGGGGACCCGCAGCGCGCGGCCGGAGCTGGCCAGCTCGGCCCGCACGACGCCGGCCAGCCGCTCGACCAGCAGGTAGAGGGCGGGCAGCCGCGGCGGGACGCCCCAGGCGTCGTCGCGGGCCTTCAGGAAGCGCTCGAGCCAGCCGGCGGTGCCGTCGCCGGGCCGCTCGCCCTCGGGCACCTCGCCACCGGCCAGGCCGGCGGTGGCGCCGCAAGCCTCGAGGATGTCCAGCCACACCGCCGGCAGCTCGTGGTCGTTCGCCTGCGGCACGACGTTCAGCAGCCTGCCGCGGACCTCGGGCTCGCGCCGGCCCAGGGCGACGATCGCCGCGCGGTGCGCCTTCCACCAGCCGGCCGGGGCCAGCAGGGTCGCGGACAGGTCGAGCAGCCGGCCCAGGAACGCCTGCTCCTCCGCGTCGGCGTCGGCGCCCGCCGCCTTGGCGAGCCGGCGCAGATCGGTCGCCATCTGCGTCGAGGGCGGCAGCCCGCCCGCGGTGCGCCGCACGCACAGCCGCGCGAACCTGCGCAGCGCCTCGTCGGCCGGCAGACGGGCGGCCAGCTCCTTCGCGTAGCCGGACAGCACCTTCACCGGCAGCGCGCCCGCCAGCGCGAACTCGAGGAACACCGCGTCGAGCCGGTCCTCGTCGATGGCGAGCCCGTGCCGCGCCTCGGCCTTGCGGGCGTGGCCGAACAGCTGGGCGGCGTAGGTGGCGTTCTCCACCTCCAGGAACACCCGGCCGGCCTGCTCGTAGAACGTGGGCAGGAAGTGCGGGACCGCGGCGGCCAGCCTGCCGGCCAGCTCGTGGTAGGCCTCCAGCGCGGCCTTGGGCTTGGACTTCGCCTGCCGCGCCGCGCGCTCCAGCTCAGGCACGACGGCGAGCGCGTGCTGCCCGTCCTCCGGGTGGTGCACCAGCACCCATTCGGGGAAGCCGAGGGACCGCCGCGAGCCGAGCCCGACGACGGCGGGCTCGCCGTCGGGGATCAGGCCCAGGAAGCCCGCGGCCAGGTCCTCGGCCGCGCCGAGCTCCGCGGCGACCAGACGGACCACCACCCGGTCGTCCAGGCCGGGGTGGCGGTAGGCCCTGGTGGTGAGCGGCACCGCCCGCTCGCCCGCCCCCTCGGTGTCCGGCGGCAGCACCGCCCCCGCCTTCAGCAGCTCCTCCGCCGGCGACATCTCCATGGTCACGCGCCCTTCCCCTCCTCGACCCGCCGCCCCGCGTAGAGCGCCGCCGCCATCCGCATCCCCTCCGACCAGGCCACCGGACCGACCTCGCGCAGCGCGAGCGTGCGGCCGTCCTGGTCGCTCCACCGCAGGTCGCCCGTCGCCACGTCGTCGTCCCAGTACGGCTCGCCGATCCACACCGCGGCCTCGGTGATGCGCCCGGCGTCGCGCACCCTGCAGGTGGCGTAACCGCCGGACACCCGGTAGCCGAGCGAGGTGGCGCGGGCGGCCAGCCCGAAGCGCGAGTCGAAGCTGCCGCCGGCGAACTCCTTCACCGCGCTGTCCCGCTCGCCCAGCTCGGCGGGCTTGCGCCAGGTGGCGCGGTGGATCTGCTCGACCTTCTGGACCACGCCGAGCTCGGCGGCGAACTCGCGCAGCTCCTCCAGGTCCTGCAGGAGCACCGGGTGCGGCAGGGTCACCGTCCGCGGCGACAGCCGTACGGTCTCGCCGTCGAGGTCGACCACCCGCAGCTCGCCCGTGTCGGTGGCGTCGCGCAGGAAGCCGACCTCGTCGGGATCGTCGCCGACCACGACCAGGTCGCGCAGCGCCGACTGCCACGCCTCGTCGGGCCACACGCGGGCCAGCAGCTCGGTGGGGACGGGCAGCGACGAGACCATCCACGCGTCGACCTGGGCGACGCAGGAGGCGGCGTGCCGGTCGAGCCACTCGGCGAGGCGGCGCAGCCGGTCCACCTCGGGATGGTCTCGTAACGCCTTCGGCAGCGACTTCAGCTGACGTCCCGCCGCCCTGCCGGCGGTGGCTCTCGCCGCCACCCGGCCTTCGATGAGGGCGACCTCATATCCGTCGCCCGCCGCCAGCCAACCCAACGCTGCCGCCTTTCGCCCATGCCGAAGACGCGGGACGCAGCTCCCGCGGCTGTGATGATGCGCGGAACGCTAGCGGCATCCACCGACAAATGCGCACGGAAGCCCTGCGGGCGCGGGCTTCCGGACTGCGCGAGGGCCACCGGAGGAGCGAGAGCCACCGGAGGAGCGGGGCCACCGGATGAGCGGTGGCTACCGGAGGAGGCGCATCGCGGCGCTCTCGGTTACCCGGTGGCCAGGAAGCAGGCCGACATCTCCATCGAGGCCTCCACCACCTGGTGGTCGGGCTTGTGCCAGATGGTCTCCTCGCCGCGCGACTTCACGCGCCTGCGGGGAGCGGCCCCTGGTCATCGGATGCATTCGGGGCGAAGCTCGCGAAGTAGCTCGCCGCCATGTCGTCGTCCCCGTGTCCCTGAGCCTCCGCCCTCCTGAACCGCTCGCCCGCGGCCTCGGCCAGGTCCACCGCGACGCCCGCGCCCGCCGCCGCCTCGGCGATCAGCCGGGTGTCCTTCTCGGCGTTGCGCACGGTGAAGCTGGGCGTGTAGTCCCCGGCCAGGATGGCCTTCACCTTCGCCTGCAGGTACGGGTTGTCCATCGGCCCGCCGGTGATGACCTCGCCGAACAGCGCCGGATCCACGCCGAGCCCCTTGGCCAGCGCCAGCGCCTCGGCGACCACCGAGGTCAGCGAGATCCCGAAGCCGACCGTCGTGAGCTTGAGCCGGGTGGCCGCCCCCACCTCGCCGACCCACAGGGTCTTGGCGCCGATCACGGAGAAGACCGGCTCCAGTCGCTCGTCGGCGGGCCCCGCCGCGAGGATGACCAGTGTCCCGGCCTCGGCGGGCTGCCGGGTGCCCTGCACCGGCGCGTCCACGAACACCAGCCCGTGTGACCGGGCGACATCGGCGAGCCGGTCGATGGCGGCGACGCCGACGGTGCTCATCTGCGCCCACACCTGCCCGGCGCGCAGCCCGGGCACGGCCGCCGACATCGCCTCCTGGACCGCGTCACCGTCGTTCAGCATCGTGATCACGACGTCCGCGCCCGCCACGGCCTCGGCCGGGCCGGCGGCGACGACCGCGCCGTCGGCCTCCAGCGGCAGCGCCCTCTCCCTCGTCCGGTTCCAGACCGCCACCTCGTGGCCCGCCCTCGCCAGATTGCGCGCCATGGCCGCGCCCATGATCCCCGTGCCCAGCACTGCGACCCTGGTCATATCGAACTCCAATCGTGAATGAACAGTACAGAAAGCGTCAGTTCGACGACGGCCACCAGCCGCCGCCGGTCGGCGCCCGCCTTGCCCTGGACGCGCAGGCCCTGGATCGTGGTCACGAGGAGGTCGGCCATCGCGGTCACGTCGGCGTCGGGCGGCAACTCGCCGCGCTCCCTGGCGCGGCGCAGCACGGCGGTGAAGGCCGTGGCGTTGCGGTCGAGCGCCCCGCCCGCCACCCTGCCGGCGACCGGGTCGGCGGGCAGCCGCTCGGTCACGGTGTTGGTGATCAGGCAGCCACGCCGCCCGGGATCGGTTACCGTGGCCTCCACCAGCGCGATCAGCACATCCCTTAGCACCTCGCGGATGGGTGCCGCGCTGTCCAGGCGGGTGGCGATGTCGGCGGAGGAGCGCTCGGCGTAGCGCGTGAGCGCCGCCTCGTACAGCCCCTCCTTGCTGCCGAAGGCGGCGTACAACGAGCCGCGGCCGATCCCCGTCGCCTCCACCAGGTCCTGGATGGAGGTGGCGGCGTAGCCCTTGCTCCAGAAGACGCCGATCGCCGCCTCGACCACCGCGTCGGTGTCGAACTCCCTCGTTCTCGCCACGCGGCTCACTCTACCCCATATCTGGAACGCACATTCAAGATTCCAGGCGCGGAGGGCCCGCCCCTGTCGACCATCCCCACCGGGCGCATCGATGCGGCGAAAATGCCCAAACGATGACTTTTCTTCACTTACCGCCAACGAAGCGCCGGGTAAGGAGGTGTCAGATCGGCCTGGGCGGCGGATGCCCGCCTGGAACGACGGGGGGAGTCGCCGTGCGCGTAGTCGTTGACCTCACACGCTGTCAGGGATACGGGCAGTGCGCCTTCCTGGCGCCGGACGCGTTCGTCATGCTCGGCCAGGAAGCGCTTCTCTACGACACCGACCCCGATGACGGCCAGCGCGAGCGGGTGCTCCAGGCCGCGGCCGCCTGTCCCGTGCAGGCCATCCACCTCGACCGGATGGCCACCCAGCACCGGACCGTGGACCCCGAGCTGTCGCATCCGACGAGTGACAGCGACGGCAAGTTCAAGCGCAGCGGGCACATCGTCATCGTCGGCGCGTCCCTGGCCGGCGGCCGCGCCGCGGGCGTCCTGCGCAGGGACGGCTTCAAGGGCACCGTGACCCTGGTCGGCGACGAGCCGTACCAGCCGTACGACCGGCCGCCGCTGTCCAAGCAGGTGCTCAAGGGCATGGTCGAGGCCGAGCACACCATGCTGCCCCACCTGCGGGAGATCGACGTCGAATGGGTGGCGGGAACCCCCGCGACCGGGCTCGACCTCGGCGCCAAGCAGGTCCGCCTCGCCGACGGCCGGACGATCGACTTCGACAAGGTGCTGATCGCCACCGGCGCGCGGGCCAGGCCGTGGCCGAAACCGGAAGAGGCCGCGCTCGACGGGGTGTACGTGCTGCGCACCCTCGAAGAGGCACGCCAGGTGCGGGACCGGCTGGCCGCCGGCGTCGGCAGGGTGCTGGTCATCGGCGGCGGGTTCACCGGATGCGAGGTGGCCTCGGTCTGCCGCGACCTCGATCTGCCCGTCACCCTCGTCGAGGCCGGGCAGGCGCCGCTGCACGGCTCGATGGGCGAGGTGATCGGCGCCGTCGCGGCCGACATGCAGCGCGAGGCGGGCGTCGACCTGCGGTGCGGGGTCACCGTCAGGGCGCTCGAAGGAGACGCCGCCGGCCGGCTGGTGGGGGCGGAGCTGTCCGACGGCAGCCGGGTCGAGGCCGACGTGGCGGTGGTCGCGCTCGGCGCCATCCGCAACGTCGAATGGCTGCAGGGCTCCGGGCTGGCGGCAGGACCCTGGGGTGTGGCCACCGACGCGGGCTGCCGCGCCTTCGACATCAACGGCCTGGTCACCGACGACGTCTTCGTCGCCGGTGACGTGGCGCGCTTCCCGCACCCGGTCTACCACTACCAGTTCATGGCGCTGGAGCACTGGGGCAACGCGGTCGCCCAGGCCGAGATCGCCGCCCACAACATGCTCAGCGACCAGGCCCACCGCTGGCCGCACCTGTCGCTGCCGGTCTTCTGGTCCATCCAGTTCGGCGTCAACATCAAGTCGGTCGGCGTGCCGACCGTGGCCGACGAGATCGCGATCGTGCAGGGCTCGGTGGACCGGCGCAGGTTCGTCGCCGTCTACGGCTTCCGCGGCAGGATCACCGCCGCGGTCACCTTCGACCAGGCGATGTGGCTGGACTTCTACCGGGACCAGATCGAGCGGGCCGCGCCGTTCCCGCCCGAGGCCCGCATGGTCGGCCGGACACAGGAGGTGCGGCCGGTGCCCGCCGGGGTCCCTCAGCGGCTGGCCCCGGCCGAGGGCGCGACGGTGGTGGTGACCGGGCACGACCCGGCCGAACGCCGCGTCACGCTCGTACGGCATTCGCAGTAGCACCCTCGAACGACAAGACAGGGAGGCACCTTCGTGGCGCCGGCAAGCATTTACGAGCAGATCCTCCAGTTCGCCAACCGGGCCGACCCGTACACGCTGTACACCGAACTCCGCAAGACGCCCGTGGCGCGCCAGGAGGACGGCAGCTACGTCGTCAGCACCTACGACGCGATCGTCGCGCTGCTGCACGACCCGCGGGTCAGCTCCGACGCCGAGAACCTGAACGAGCCGCCGCCCACCGGCGGGCTGCCGCCCTCGTTCATCATGCGCGATCCGCCCGAGCACGACCGGCTCCGGAGCCTGGCGATGCGCCATTTCGGACCGCCGCACTCGCCGCGCGTGGTCGACAACCTGCGCGGGGACCTCCAGCGGATCGTCACGGGCCTGGTCGACGGCCTCGACGGCCGCACGCGGGCCGACGTCGTCGACGACGTCGCCTACCCCTTCCCCGTCACGGTGATCTGCCACCTGCTCGGCGTACCGCGCGAGGACGAGCCTCGCTTCCACACCTGGGCCACGGCAATCGTGGAGAGCATCGGCCCCGGCGAGGGGGACGCGGAGGAGCGGGAACGGCGACACCAGGCCGCCAGGCTCGAGCTCGGCCGCTACCTCGGCGAGCTCGCCGAGGCCCACCGCCGCGATCCGGGTGACGACCTCATGTCGGGCCTGGTCACCTACAGCGGTCCCGAGGGCTCGATGTCGGACGTCGACGTGATGGCGACCTGCGCGCTGCTGCTGCTCGCCGGGCACGAGACCACGGTCAACCTCATCGCCAACGGCATGCTCACCATCCTGCGCAACCCGTGGATGATCGACCGGCTCCGCAAGGAGCCCGAACTGATCATCCACACCGTCGAGGAGTTGCTGCGCTTCGAGCCGCCCGTGCACTTCCTGCCGCAGCGCGTCGCCTTCGACGACATCACCGTCGCGGGCGTCGACATCCCCAAGGGCTCCTCCATCATCCTGGCGCTCGCCTCGGGCAGCCGCGACCCCGCGCACGTGCACGATCCCGACCGCTTCGACCCGGACCGCCCCTACATCCAGCACCTCGGCTTCGGCGGGGGCATCCACCAGTGCTTCGGCGCGCCGCTGGCCCGGCTCGAGGCCCAGATCGCCCTGCGCGAGCTGGTGAGCCGGCTGGTCAACCCGCGGCTGGTCACCGACCCGCCGCCCTACCGCCCCAGCGCGGTACTGCGCGGGCCGCGCCACGTCGAGATCGACTACGACCAGGTCCTGCCGTCGCAGCAGCTCTGAGCGGGCCGGGCAGCCACCGGCCGCCCGGCGCGGAAGGGGATCACGCCACGGGGGCCGGGGGCGGGGAAACGGGGAATGCGGTGAAGGGAAACGACCTGGGACTGCCCGGCGGCGTGCGGGCGTGCCTGTTCGACCTGGACGGCGTGCTCACCCGGACGGCCACGGTGCACGCCGCCGCGTGGGAGGAGATGTTCGACGGCTACCTGAGAGAGCGGGCCAGGGCGCGCGGCGAGCCGTACGTGCCCTTCGACCCGGTGGCCGACTACGACGACTACGTGGACGGCAGGCCCCGCGCCGACGGCGTCCGCGCCTTCCTCGCCTCCCGCGGCATCGAACTGCCCGAGGGCGGCCCCGACGACCCGCAGCGGGCCGACACCGTGAAGGGGCTGGCCGACAGGAAGAACGTGATCCTGCTGCGCAGGATGAAGCAGGACGGCGTGCGGCCCTACGAGGGGTCGGTGCGCTACGTCAAGGCGGCGCGGGAGGCGGGGCTGCGCCGCGCCGTGGTCTCCTCCAGCGCCAACTGCCGCGACGTGCTGGTCGCCGCGGGCATCGAGGACCTGTTCGAGGTGCGTGTCGACGGGCTCACCGCGGAGCGGGAGCACCTGGCGGGAAAGCCGGCGCCGGACATGTACCTGGCGGGCGCGCGGGCGTTCGCGATGGACCCGGCCGGCTGCGCGGTGTTCGAGGACGCCCTCGCGGGAGTGGCGGCGGGCCGGGCCGGCGGCTTCGGGTTCGTGGTCGGCGTCGACCGGGCGGGCCAGGCGGCCGAGCTCAGGGCGCACGGCGCCGACGTCGTGGTGAAGGACCTGGCCGAGCTCCTGGAGCACCGGTGATCAGCCATGCCGCCTTCCCCACCGAGCCGTGGTGCCTGCGCGCCACCTACCTCGACCTGGACGTCCTGGCCCACTACGAGTCGCTGTTCGCGCTGTCCAACGGCCACATCGGCTGGCGGGGCAACCTCGAGGAGGGCGAGCCGCACGGCCTGCCGGGCTGCTACCTCAACGGCGTCTACGAGCTGCGGCCGCTGCCGTACGCGGAGGCGGGCTACGGCTACCCGCAGTCCGGCCAGACCGTCATCAACGTGACGAACGGCAAGCTGATCCGGCTGCTCGTCGACGACGAGCCGTTCGACGTCCGCTACGGGGAGCTGCGCTCGCACGAGCTGCTGCTCGACCTGCGCGCCGGGGTGCTGCACCGCCGGGCCGAATGGGCCTCGCCCTCCGACGACGTGGTGCGCGTGTCCTCTGCCCGGCTGGTGTCCTTCACGCAGCGCTCGGTGGCGGCCATCTGCTACGACGTGGAGACCCTGGCCCGCCCGGTGCGGCTGGTGGTGCAGTCGGAGCTCGTCGCCAACGAGCCGCTCCCGCCGCCCGGCGGCGATCCACGGGTCGCCGCCGCGCTGCAGGCCCCGCTGCTCGGCCTGGAGCACGGCGCCAAGGACGCTCGCGCAGGGCTGCTGCACCGCACCAGGGAGAGCCGCCTGATCGTCGCGGCGGGCATGGACCACGTCGTCGAGGGGCCGGACAACGTGCTGGTCAGCGCCGAGAGCGGGCCCGACCTCGGCCGGGTGACGGTGACGGTGTTCCTCAGCCCGGGGGAGCGGCTGCGCCTGGTCAAGTTCGTCGGGTACGGCTGGTCGGCCGTGCGGTCGGAGCCTGCCGTACGCGACCAGGCGGCCGCCGCGCTCACCGGCGCGGTGCAGACCGGATGGGACGGCCTGCTGGCCCAGCAGCGCGCCTACCTCGACACGTTCTGGGGCAACGCGGACGTGCAGGTCGACGGGGACGGCGAGGTCCAGCAGGCGGTGCGCTTCGCGATGTTCCACGTGCTGCAGGCCGGCGCTCGGGCGGAGGGCAGGGCGATCCCGGCCAAGGGGCTGACCGGGCCCGGCTACGACGGGCACAGCTTCTGGGACACCGAGGCGTACGTGCTGCCCCTGCTCACCCAGGTTCTGCCGGACAGCGCCGCGCACGCGCTGCGCTGGCGGCACTCCACCCTGCCGCTGGCCATGGAGCGGGCACGCCAGCTCGGCCTGCGCGGCGCCGGCTTCCCGTGGCGGACGATCAACGGCGAGGAGTGCTCGGGGTACTGGCCGGCGGGCACCGCGGCCTTCCACATCAACGCCGACATCGCCGACGCGGTCGTCCGCTACGTCGACTGCACGGCGGACGAGGACTTCGACCGCGGAATCGGGCTCGAACTGCTGGCGCAGACCGCGCGGCTGTGGCGGTCGCTGGGGCACCACGACGCCCAGGGCCGCTTCCACATCGACGGGGTGACCGGACCCGACGAGTACAGCGCCATCTCCGACGACAACGTCTACACCAACCTGATGGCCCAGCAGAACCTGGTGGCCGCCGCCGAGGCCGCGGGCCGCCATCCCGAACGCGCCCGCGAGCTCGGCGTCGACCAGGAGGAGATGGCCGGCTGGCGCGACGCGGCGGAGGCGATACACGTCCCCTACGACGCCACGCTCGGCGTCCACCCCCAGGCGGCCGGGTTCACCGGCCACGAGGTGTGGGACTTCGCGGCCACCACCGACGAGCAGTACCCGCTGCTGCTGCACTTCCCCTACTTCGACCTGTACCGCAAGCAGGTGGTCAAGCAGGCCGACCTGGTGCTGGCCATGTTCCGGCGCGGCGACGCCTTCACCCCCGAGCAGAAGGCCCGCAACTTCGACTACTACGAACGGCTCACCGTCCGCGACTCCTCCCTGTCGGCGGGCGTCCAGGCGGTGCTCGCCGCCGAGGTCGGGCACCTGCGGCTGGCCTACGACTACGTGGCCGAGGCCGCGCTGATGGACCTCGACGACCTGGAGCACAACACCCGCGACGGGCTCCACATCGCCTCGCTGGCGGGCAGCTGGATGGCCCTGGTCAACGGCCTGGCCGGCATGCGTAGCCGGCGCGGCGGGCTGACCTTCGCGCCGCGCCTTCCCGACGGGTTGTCGCGGCTCGGCTTCACCATCGTGATGCGGGGGAGCAGGCTGGCGGTGCGGGTGGACCAGGGCAGCGCCACCTACACGCTGCTCGACGGCGACCCGCTGCCCCTCCTGCACCACGGCAAGCCGATCACGGTCGCCCACGGCTCGCCCGTCACCTGCCCCGTTCCGGCGCCGCCGCCGGCGACCGCCGCGCCCCGCCAGCCGCGCGGGCGCGAACCGGCCCGGCGCCGCCTGCGGCCGGCGGAGGGCGCCTCCTCCATGACGGCCGCCACCTGAGCACGCGGGCGCACGCCGCCGGGGCGTCGATCAGATCCGGCGGGCCTTGCGCCACGACCTGTCGTACAGCGTGTGTCGCCGTCGAGCGTCGAGGGTCCGCCCACGTCGCCCAGCGTGGGACCGTTGACCGACTTGCGGCTGGAGACGAACCGGTGCTTGCCCGTGGTGGAGTCGATGCCCAGGTAGATCCCCACATGGTCAATGGCGGTGCCGTCGTTGGTGGCGGCGTCCCAGAACAGCAGGTCGCCGGGCTGCAGGTCGGCGTAGGAGCCGGGCTTGCGGCCTCCTCCGTCGACGACCGTCACGCCCGGGGCGGTGCCGGCGGCCATGCCGACCGCCCTGCGTGGCAGCGCGCCCGCCGGCATCGCGCCCTCGACGCCCAGCGGCAGCCCGCCGCGGTAACCGAAGACCATGCGGACGAAGCCGGAGCAGTCCAGCGCGCCCTTCTGCTTCGCCTCCGGAGCGTCCGTCCTGCCGGGATAGGACCAGGAGACGCCGAGGTAGTCGTTGAAGTCGGAGCCCTCCTGACGGGTCCCGTCGGGCAGCAGCGGCCCGTAGTCGGCGTCACCCGCGTAGCGCAGGCCGTCCTTGGTCCTGCCGGGCGCCTCGGCGAGGTACTGCGAGGCGATCGCCAGCAGGTCCTCCTCTCCGGCCGGGCGCGGACGGTCCAGCCACTCGCCGGCCCACGGCGCGCGCGGCGTCCACGGCGCGGGCAGCAGCCACACCCTGGCCCTGGTGGCCACGCTCACCGGGCTGTTCGCTCGGTCAGGGGCCGCAGGTCGCCGAACGTCAGCGCGGTCCTGGCCCCCTTCAAACCAGGTTCCCAAGAGCGTGATGACCAACTACACCAAGGACTACCGGGCCTGGCTGGCCGGACGCTGCGTCTAGAGCCGCCGGCCGCTCCGCACCGGCGACCGGCGCGGTCGCGACCGGCCGTGGGACCGCGCTCCCACGGCTGCGTCGTCCTGCCGGAGGAGAGGGCGGCGGCGGCCGGGGCGCGGGTCGTAGCGGCGGCTCCGTCTGCGCGGAGGAGGTGACGGGCGGGCCGCGTCCCTAGGTTCGAGGCATGACGCGTGGAGATGCGCCGGCGGCACGGCCGCGGCGGCGGCTGCTGCGGCGGGGCGCCCTGTGGGCCGCGGGCCTGCTCGCGCTGGCCGCGAGCGGGGGGTTCCTGTACGAGACGGTCGCCCGGCAGGACGACGCCGCACGCCACCGGATGCCGGGACGGCTGGTCGACGTCGGCGGCCACCGCCTGCATCTGCACTGCACAGGGACCGGCGCGCCCACCGTCGTCCTGGAGGCGGGCCTGGCCGAGTCGAGCGCGAGCTGGGAGCCGATCCAGCGGCGGCTGTCGGAGGGCAACCGGGTGTGCTCCTACGACCGGGCCGGATACGCGTGGAGCCGGCAGAGCCCGTCGCCGCCGACCGCCGAGCGGGCCGCCGAGGACCTGCACGCGCTGCTGGCCGCCGCGGGCGAGGCGGGTCCCTATGTCCTGGTCGCGCACTCCTTCGGCGGCAACAGCGTGCGGATCTTCGCCGACCGCCGGCCGGAACTCACCGCCGGCCTGGTGCTGGTCGACGTCACCGACGAGACGGCCGCCGGGGCGATCGAGGTCTCCCGGCCGCTGCTGGCCGTCCAGTTCACCGCCTACCAGCTCGCCGCCCGCCTGGGCCTGCTCCGGCTGTTCGGCGACGCCTTCGTGCCGGCCTCGGCCACCGGCGCGGCTCGCGAGCACGCCGTCGTCGTCTACGGCTCCGGCAGCATGGCGGCCGCCCGGGCCGAGGCGTGGGCGGCCGCCGACGGCGCCGCGCAGGTCCGCGCGACGGTCCGGCCGCGGGCGTGGGGCGACCTGCCGGTCGTGGTGATCTCCCCGTCCGGCCAGGAGACGACCGCTACGGCACGCGCCGCGGACCTCGCCGCCCTGTCGACGCACGGCCGGCTGGTGGTCGCCGACACGGCCGACCACTACGTGCACATCGCGCGGCCCGGCCTGGTCCTCGACGCCGTCCAGGAGGTGATCGCCGCGGCCCGTACGCGGTGAAGGAACGGACGAAGCGGGAGTTGTCTATCCTTGCCTGGACCCCACCCCGGCCGCGGTCGCGGACCTGAGGAGGCTCCCCATGTCCCGCCCCGCCGAGCACGACTTCGCCGCCATGCGGCCCCCGTGGGAGCTGCGCCGTCACCAGCGTGACGCCCTCGACGAGCTGGAGCGCCTCTTGGCGGCGGGGCGCCGTCGGGCCTGGCTGGTGCTGCCGCCCGGAGCCGGCAAGACGCTCGTGGGGCTGGAGGCGGCGCGGCGGCTCGGCCGGCCGGTCGCGGCCAGCGTGGGGATCTCCGGGACCCACGTCCAGATGCCGTGCGCCCAGTGCAGGACCAGCTTGACCCCGATGATCGCCAGGATGACAGCCAGGCCGTAGTTGAGATGCCGCAGCTTGGCCAGCGCGCCGCGCAGCACGAAGGACAGCGCCCGCAGGCCCAGCAGCGCGAAGGCGTTGGTGGTGAAGACGAGGGAGGACAAACCTGGAGAGCGCTCCACCCCTGCAGGCCGACCGGACCGGCCGTCTGGGTTTGGACCTGGGAATGGGTGCGCGAGAGGAGCGGTCAAGCGCGCTGGCGTGGCCGGGCTGTCCTCGGTTGGAGGGTCAGGCGGAGGTGGGCAGGATCCAGGTGCTGCCGGCTACTCGGCGCAGGCCAAGGTTGAGCAGACGGCGGAGGTTGAGCGCGGCCATGCGGGTGCGCAGCCACCAGTGGGCGGCGGCGGTGTCGCGATGGCGCAGACGGCGGCAGCGGCCTGCAGGCCCAATCGGCCAGGCGATGGAGCGTTCGACCATGGGCCGGTGCTTCCGGTTCTGGGCTGGTGTGTCGCCGGGAATCACCCGAACGCGGGCTTTGGCGAGGATGTCCAGGCCCATGTAGCGGCGTGCTTCGACCCACTCGTCGGTCTGCTCGGCCAGCACAGCCCCGACCAGCCGGATGATCGCGGCCCGGTTGGGGAAGATCTGCTCGCCTCATCTCACGCCTTCAATCGCTTGATGGCACGGCGCCAACTCTCCTCCGCGACGGAAACGGGCTGCGGCGGCGGCCCCAGGTTAGTTTCACCGTTCTCTCGAGCGTGAGAGTAACCAGCCCGGGGTCGCTTCTCCGGAACCTTGCGCCTCTTCGTAGGTCTCGGAGGTGATCCCAGACGCGAACCCCCGTGCCGGCACCTAGGAATCCGATGGCCGTGAACAGCTTGAGCAGCTTGCCGGGCCGCGAGTCGATCAGCGCGATCAACTCCTCGGCGCGGACCTGCGCGCGTATGGAGTCCCGATACCGAAGGTGAGCGGACCAGCGGACGAGCCTCTTCGCCAGCCACGGCGAGACGTCGCACATCTCGTTGACGACCAGGCCCGCGACGAAGGCGAATATGATCTCCCAGCCGCTCAACGAGCTCCTCCGGCCAGTAGCGTGTTCAGCCAGGCGAGCGGCGCGAAGCCGAGCGCCGGGCGGGTCGTGAGCGCGGACGGGCGGCGCTGGGCCAGGAGAGCGCGGGCGGCGGGCACACCCTCGCCGGTCAGCTCGTAGAACCGGCGACGCGGGCCGGGCTGGTCGTCGGCGAGTTCTTCCCATCTCCCCTTGACCCAGTGGGCGTCTTCGAGCCGGTCGAGGACCTTGTAGACGGTGGGACCGGCGCGGCCGGTGGCTTTCATGATGGCCCAGCCGTGCATCTCCTCACTCCGTTGCTGGGCCTGAACCAGCACTTCGAGGACGTCCAACGTGGGCTGTGTGACTCGTTCAACGCCCGCCATAGATCTATCTTACCTAGATGAAATAAGGTATTGCTGACGACGACTCCTCCGGGATGCCGTGCAGCTCGCCCTGCCAGACCAGGGCCTCCATGCCAGTGACGAGGTGGCCGTGACGTTCCGCGGCATCCTCGGAAGCCTCGATCCCGAGGATGAGATCGTCGTGCACCGCGCTGGGGAGGGGGCGGCCCGCGGGGTGTTCAGCGGCGAAGACGGGGTGCTGTTCGTTCTCCGCTGGTCTGAGCTCGTCGTCGCGTAGCCGAAAGACCGCGTCACGACGAGGTGTTCAGAAGGACGGGAAGGAGTCGTGGCCTTCCCACGCCCGGCGCACCGGCCTCGGCGCAGCGCTCGAGCTCCGAAGATCGGCTGCTTAGTTGTCGCGGTCGGCGGTGTGGGTCACGTCGACGCAGCAACGCGGCGGTCCTACCCGGCGAGCGGAAGGCCGTATCCGCGCGGTCTCATTCGACGGGTGATTGACTTGAAGCCTGTCCTCCGCCGCCGTGCCGACTCAGGAGCTGATCGGCATCCGATCGGCGTGCTCAACGACAGGCGCCCGTCGGGATCGAGTTCAAGAAGAGCATGCTTGGCTCACTGGGCGCAATGGTTGTGACCGCGTCCGACCTGGTGCCGTACAGATTCATCTGCCCACATGAGCGGATTCCCACCCTGTGCAGATGAGATGCCCCCCACGTGAGGGAGGCGGATCCCCTTGCCGGGGGAGACCCGTCTGGTGGACGTCGCAGCACAGTGGTAGCCGAGGAGGGGTCATGAGGATCGCGTATGCGGCGATGGCATGGACGGGCCTGTACGTGGCGTCGAAGGTGTCGTACGCCCTGGATGGGCGGCTCGGCGTCACGGGCGGGCCGCGCGTGTCGCCTGACAGCTACCAGGTGTACGGGCCTGGGGAGGTGGCGCTGGCGCAGTGGGCCAACGCCGGGAGCGCGCTGCTCATCATCGCGGTCCTGATCATTGGCCGGCTCAGCCTGCCGGGGCGGTGGCCGCGCAGGATCCTGCTCGCGCTGCATTGGCTGGTCACGGCGATGGCAGCCGTGGGCGGCGTCGGCATGCTGGTCACCGGGCTGTTCACTGACCGGGGCGGCGCGCTGTTCGGCGGCTACTGTTCGGTGTGGGCCGTCCTGCTGTTCCTGAGCACGCGCGAGCTGCAGCGCCGCCCGACGCGCGAGCTCCCGTTGCGGGCGGTGCCCCGATGACCTCCGCCGAGGACGGGCCGGCGCCGGCCTGGAACTCGTGGGCGCCGCGCGCGGTGCTTGCCTGGGCCCTGCTGTACGGCACGCTCCAGGCGCACTGGGCGTTCGTCGACAGCCCGCCACAGATGTCTCCGGTAGGCGTCGATCTGACCGCTTTCTCCGGGTGGAAGGCGGTCGTGCTCTGTCTGGCCGCGGTGGCGGTCACGGTCGGGCTCGCGCGGCTGCGGCGGTCGATTGTGGCCCGTCGCGTCCTGCTGGCCGGGGCGTGGATCGTGAGCGGGGCGTTGATCGTGGCCGCGGCCCTGTTCCTGCTGGACGTGGTCGGTGGGCTGCTGCCCGGCATCGGCGTGCGTTCTTTCCGTTGGGCTTCCTCAGCCGTACCGCGTGCCTGACGGGAGGAGCGCTGGTAGCCGCTGTGGCCTTGATGCACGCGCGGCGCCTGCGCGGCGGTTGCCTCGCCTGTGGCCGCACGCCGGAGGTCGCGCGGGCCGAGCACGCGCCGAGGTGGGCGAAAGGGGCGGCCTACGCCGCCACCGCGGGCTGCGCGGTTCGGGTCATCGCCCAGCTGGTCGTGGGCTTCGACAGCGCAGGGCTGGGCGTCGGCGTCTCGTTGGTGCTGTTCGAGGTTGGCTTCGTGCTGGCGGACCGCTGGCCCCTTCACCGAGCCAACACGCATCCTGGGCTCCGGGCTCAAGAGGTCCCGGAGTCGGGAGCATGGCTACCCATGCCGAGTCACGGCGGTAGGTGAAGAGGCTCGGCCGTCAGGGCCGTCGGGATCACGTGGCGGGACGATGTCGATCTCCGGACTGCTCGACCGCGAGGGTCTGCGCCAGGGCCAGACCGCGGCGATTCGTACCGCTCCTATTCTGGCCTCTCGTTAGTACCTATGGCCGACGTTGAGAATGGAGAAGCATTGCCCTCCATAGAGATCGCCCGCAAGGTCTTGGCGGCCCAGCCGTTCAGCGCTCTACTGGGCGCACGGCTGGTCGCCTTCGGCGACGGAAAGGCAACCTTGGAGCTGGACATTCGCGACGACCTGCGCCAGCAGAACGGTTTCCTTCACGGTGGAGTCCTGGCCTATGCCGCAGACAACGCCTTGACCTTCGCCGCCGGCACTGTGGCCGGCGCGAACCTGGTCACCTCCGGGTTCACCATCGACTATCTGCGGCCCGCCGTCGGCGCGACGTTGCGCGCACGCGCGCATGTCGTCCGCGCCGGCCGGACCCGCGTCGTCTGCCAGTGCGAGCTGTCGACCGTGGGCCCTGATGGTCTCGAGACCCTGTGTGCCGTGGCGCAAGGCACCATCGCAGTTCCGGTCAGCTCGTAAGCGCGTCGGCGAAGGGCGGTAAGGAGTTGAGATCAGTGGGGCTGCGGCGTGTCGCGGTCGGTGAACCTGGGATGATCAGCAACAGGAACGGCAACGCCACGCCCGCCATGGCTATGGCGGGCACCCAACCGGCCCAGGCCGGAGCCGTGCGGGGTGCCGCGGCGGGCGATGTGCGGTTTGATGCCGGTGCGCCAGACCAGGCGGCGGTACTTGTCGTGGTCGTATCCGCGGTCGGCGTACAGCCAGTCGGGCCGCTTGCGGGGCCGTCCCACTCGGCCCCGCACCGGCGGGATCGCCTTGATCAGCGGCAGGAGCTGGGTGACGTCGTTGCGATTGCCGCCGGTCAGGGACACGGCGAGGGGTATCCCGTTGCCGTCGGTGATGACGTGGTGTTTCGAGCCCGGCTTGGCACGGTCGACCGGGCTCGGCCCGGTTTTGGGCCGCCCTTGAGCGCCCGGACATGCGAGCTGTCAGTCACCGCCTTGGACCAGTCCAGCTGGCCGGCGGCGTGCAGTTCGGCGAGCAGGAGCTGGTGCAGTTTGTCCCACACTCCGGCCTGGTGCCAGTCGCGCAGGCGTCGCCAGCAGGTCATGCGCCCGAGTCGAAGCCCAGTTCCTAAGGCAGGAACTCCCACGGGATCGCGGTGTAGAGCACGAACAAGATGCCCTGCAAGGCGAGCCGGTCATCCAGACGTTTGCGGCCCGGATGGCGTCGACGCCGCTCCACCTTCGGTAACAGCGGCTCAATCCGCTCCCACAGGCTGTCCGGCACAATGACCGAGCCCGGCACATGGCGGATGATGCTCGCAACCTCGTCGTAGTCCTTCCAGCTGCCGACCCCCAGAAACGGCGCCAGCCCACGGGTGGGCAGCGGCGCGGACGGGTTGGTGACGGGCGCAGGCCAGCCGACGCAGGCCAGCGGCCACCACGCCCGCTGCCCCGCGAAGTTCGGCGACAGCTCTTCCGCCCTCCGGAGCGCCTCGCGGTAGGCGGCGTAGCTCCCGTACCCCGCGCCGTCCATGCGGTGCGTCATGTTCTGCCAGGCGAGTGAGGGAACTTGGGGCTGCCCGAGGCCTGTCCGACGTAGTCGGCGAACCCCGAGGCATCACCGTCGGCCGCCTTTTTGATCGCATCGGCCAGCTGGACCCAGCGCGGGACGTCGGGTTTGCGAAGGTCTTGACGCGGGCTCCTCCACTGACAACGGCGCGACGGTGGTTTCGGTCATCGGGCGTCGCTCCCCTCATCATCAGGTCCGCCGCTGGTTGTGGAATCCCCGGGTCTCCAACTGTCTGTACGCGACATCAGTAGGTGGTCTTCGTAGAAGAGTTGGTTGGCCCGGAGAGAGAGCTGGTAGCGGACGGCGTGCCCATCGCGGAAACGCTCGAGCAGGCCCGCCTTGAAGAGGCGGGTCAGGTGGTAGGAGACGGTGGACGGGCTCAGATGGTGTGTGGCCGCGAGTTGGGTGGTCGTACGTGGGCGCACAAGGCTACGGAGCAGCATGAGACGGGTGTGCCCGAGCACCTCACCGAGGCTCTGCTCGGCGCGGTGCAGCGGTTCGGGATTCCCAAGGGCGTCGGGCCTGAGCGCCGGGTAGACCAGGCGGAGCCCGCCGTTCTCGGGAGCATGAAATTCCAGGAAACAGCGGTGTGCCAACGTCGAGGGGACGAGCACGATCGGCTGATCCCACGCGATGTCCAACTCGTCCTCGTGTTCGATGCGCAACCTCTGGTCGCGGTAGGTGACCGTCGGATGCAGTGAACGCAGCCCTCGACCCAGCCCTTCGTCGGCCAGCGTGGCCGTCCTGCGGCGGATGTCAGCCCGCACCCAGTCTTCGATGTCTGGCCAGTGGGGGGCGAGGCATAGTCGGTAGAAACGCTCCGTCTCATCGACCAAGCGGCGCCTGAGCGGATGATCCTCCGACGTCATCAGGTCTCTCGCGGCCCGCGCGACCTTCGAGCCTGACGACGCCGACCAGCTCAGACCCTCCAGGAGGACTTTCAGCTCCTGAGTGATCGCTGGTACGGCCACGCCGTCCTGAACGGGATCAAGAGGTAGATCGGCTGGGTCGCGGTGGCCCCACAGGAGCGAGAGCAGGGGAAATCGCTGCCATGTGCGGGGGGCGCGGGCCATCCGCGCCCACGCGGGTTCCTGCCAGGAGATCCTCGGTGCGAACCACCGGTACTGCAACGCGATGGCGGTCTCCATCAACGGTGACACCGCGAATCGGGTGGCTTCCAGCGCCGCAGCGCTCAAACGCAGCTGAATCATGACTGGGCTTTCGATGCTACTCGAATGATCTGTACGGCCACCATAGCGATCACTTGAATCGGTGCTGCACGGGCTCGCCCGCGACCTCACGGGCGAGGGCGGCTACACCGGCGGTGCTCGTTGCAGGAGGAGAGTTCAGTGAAGCGCTCGTCGGGGTCACGAAGCCCGATCGATCTGTATTCGGTAGGCGTAACCGCCATGACAGGCAGGGCGAAACGACGGATGGTGGTCACCAGCGTCGCGGCGACGCCGCAGACCCCACTGTCGCGGCGCTCACGGCCGGCCCACGGAAGGTTGGGCCCGTTTGTCGTGTGTGGGGCACCGTTGGCGGCGCGTAGAGAGGCTTCGCCGTACAGGTAATCATGAGGGTTCTCCGTGCGTGTCTTCAAGCAGGGAATTGAACAGATGGGGTCGCCGGAGAACGGTATCTCCCTTGCGTCGAACGTCAGGGGCCGGCGGGTTTGTCTGGGCCCGCTCTCCTGCAGGTGATTGACCCAGGCGGCTACCGGCCAAATTTCGACTGGCGGCGCGGGCGTGATCACGGCGGGCTTACCCCGAGAGGCTCAGCAGAAAGCTGTTCCTCATGCAGGTCAACAGCCGGGCAGATGCCGATCTCCGCAACCCCTCCTACAGTCCGAAAGGTTACGACATGCGTTTCTCTAAAATCGCTCATTCCGCCACGCTGGGGTGTGTGGCGTTAGCTCTGACTCTCGCCCTCGCCTCCTGCGGCGGCGCTGATCGCGGAGGCGAACAAGGTGGTGACACCGCTGGCAGCGGCGTGGACAAGGCGAGTCTCATTGAGAAGATGAAAACCGAGCCGGACATCCAGGGCATACCCGAGTCGACTGTGTCCTGCATCGCGGACGTCGCACTGAAGTACGGCGACAAGAAGAGCCTTCAAGGTTACGTCGACGGTTCTGTCAAATCGATTGATGACGTCAAGGGCCTCGGCAAGGAAGACAAGGAGGCTGAGCAAGCAAGCTGGAAGTGCGCTCAGTAACCAGCTGATCGGACTTGATCACGATCAAGTTCCCGAAGGTTGCTGGAGTCTGTCACTCAAGCCCTCGGCATGGTCGAAGGAAATGCTTGAATTTCCGTTTCAGTCCGGGCTTCCAGGTCCAGCCTCACGCGCACCAGATGCGCTGCTGTAGGCCCGTGACTGAAGCGGGAACGGGTCGCCGACGGTGGACCGAAAGCCACGTGGCCACGGGCGCACGGCGTCAACTCACGATTCCCTCGATCGAGCCGGTCTGGGAACGCGCGGCGTCGCCGCGCTCGCCCACCGGGAAGTGCGTTAACACGTCCTGGGCGGTGACCGGGAGGCCTTCATCACCACCCGAAAGCGACACCCCGTAGGGACGCCACCGCCGTCACTGGCATGCGTCACGCACTTCCCGGCGTCCACCCGGTTCAGATGGCCGTGAACGAACACTGCGGCGTCACCGAACACGGCTGTCAGCGGTCCGCGCCCATGCATTTCAGCATTCGAATGATCGAACACCCCCGAGGAGGGCGAGCATGCCTCGAGAACCGGTACCACTCGAAGACAACTGGCCAGGCATGGACGCGGAACGAGATGGCGTCGTCTTCGACGAGAAAGCGATCGCGGGATCCGCTCAGGCGCTGAGAGATGCGCTGAGGCGCTTGACCGGCGAAGGTGGGAGCAACGAGAGGAGCGACTCTCTCGCCGGCCAGGGCACCATCGACGATCTGACTCAGTACACCACCCTCGATCAGCTCAGGACGCAGTTGCAGAGCGTTCGCAGGTGGGAGGGCGGTCTCACCTTCGCTCAGATGCTGGAGACCAGCCACCAGGAGTTCGTCCAGATTTACCGGGATGTCCAGAAGGCCTTCGACACCGCCATCGCGCTGATTGACGCCGGGGCCGGCAACTACAGGTCGGTGAGCGACGACGTGAACATGGGCGGGGTCTAGCATTATGGTCGAGGAGAGCATCAAGAAGACTCATGTGCTCAAGCCCTCCCGCGGCGAGTGGACAGTCGAACACGACGATCGCAGCGTGGCGGAGGTCAGGGACTTCATCAACGGCATCAGGGTCAAGGAGATCGAGGCTGCCGGAGCCGCCTACAAGGACGCGTACAGGGCCGTCACCGACGTCCAGTGGGCGCTGGCTCAGGAAGCCCTGGCGCTCACGAGGGTCTGGGAGGGGAAAGCCTCCGTAGCGGCGCAGAAGGCCCTGAGGACCCTCTATGTGGCGCTCGGCGAATTCGCCAAGAAGCTGCTCGAGATGGGCGACCCGCTGGTGACTCTGGCCGATGTGGTGCGCCAACACCAGGAGTTCCTCGACGGCAACCTTCAGGGCTCGGCGAACGGCGACGCGCGCCTGGCCCCCTGGAGTGATGACGACCACTCGCGGTTGTTCGGCTACGTCACCTTCGATGGAGCCATGCCGCGATACGAGGACGGAGTCATGAAGCAAGGCGGGCATAGCTTCGCCGCGCCCTTCGACAGTTCCCGGGATGAGCTGGCAGGACTGCATCTCAAGACGTTCAGCGAGGACCTTCAGGCGGTCTACGACAGGATGCCCGACAAGGTGGAGAAGGAACTGCCCGCCATCACCTATCCGGTGGAGCCGTCCGAGAAACGCAATTCGCTCGACCTTTCTCCTTTCGGCAAACCCCGGTTCGCCGGTACCTCGTATCCTTTCGGCACAGGCCCCGACCATACCGGCCCGACCGGCCTCTCGGGCGGCAGCCCTGCTGTCAAGGACTCCACCTTCCCAAGCTTCCCGCATCACGAAGGCCCTGACATTCCTGCTCGTCCCGACGATCGGAGCGGGCCGGATCTCGGCCGAGAGCCGGACACGCCATTGCCTGGCGCCGACCCGGGAGCCAAGGGCCCGAACGGCGACGCCTCATCGCCCAGCGACTCCACCCGTGGCCCGAACGATCCCACCGTTGCCCTGGATCAGCCGACACGTGCCTTCGGCCAGCCCGCTGACCCGCATACCGAGCTGGCGGACTTCCAGCGCTCCATCGACTCGCAAGGCACCTCGATCCCCTACACCCCGACGAACCCGATCCACTCCACCCCCACGAACCCGAACCACTCCCCGGCCACCACCTTCAGCGTTCCCGGCACCGGCGCGAGCCTCGGATCGGGAACGGTCAACCGCGGGGCCACCGCCTCGAACGGCATGGGCTCACCTTTCATGCCAATGGGCGGGGCGGGCGGTATGGGCGGCCCGGAGGAGAAGGACCGCGAATCCGGTATCTGGCTTCTCGAGGATGACGACGTCTGGGGCGGCGACACGGACGGTGTGGTCGACGGCAGACTCGGGTGACGCCTCCACCGATGCGGGCGGCGCCATCTCACCGGCAGCCTGCCGTACCGCCGGCACTCGCTCGCGTCCTGTTGGCTCCGTGCCTCCTGGTGGCCGGGCGGCGGGTGTCCGAGGTCGGCGATCAGGTGGTGGTGACCGAGGGCGCCTGCACGGCCGCGGTGGCACGGCGCCTGACACGTTCTCGGGGTGTCCACCCGGGTGGAGTCCGCCACCCATGCGCGGGGATCAGCTGCTCGCCCCGCCAGGATCCCAAGTGCATGGGTGGCGGACTTGGCGAAGTCGACGGCCCGCGCGTTGATCCCGGCCTGCATCCGCTCGACGGCCGACCGCTCGCCGTCCATGCTCCACAAGCTGTCCGCCTCCATGCCCAGCGGGCCCCACAGCTTGCGCTCCAGATAGGCGGAGACCGGGCCACCGGTGACCCGTTCGAGCACCAGGCCCAGCAGGACCGTGTTGATGTTGTTGTAGTGGAAGCGGCGGCCGGGCGGCTCGGCGATCTCGGTCTCCTCCAGGGCCGCCACGCGCAGGTCGAGGTCGTAGTAGGGGTTCTGGTGGGCCAGCCCTGACGACATTGTCAGCAGATGGCGCAGCGTGATGGGGCCGAAGGCGGCCCCCCGCACGGCCAGCTCGGGCAGGTAGGTCGTGACGGGGTCGTCGAGGGAGCCGATGAGGCCCTCGTCGAGGGCGATCGCGACGAGGGCCGAGACGAAGGGCTTGGCCACGGAGAACGAGGGGACCGCGGACTCGTGCCGGTAGCCCTGGAAGTAGCCCTCGAACAGGATGGTGTCATCCTTGATCGCGATGAAGGCCGTCGTCCTGGTGGCGCGCAGGAACTCGGCCAGGTCGCGTTCCACGACCCGGCCGCCCTCCCGGACGGGCACGCGCTGCGGTGGGATCCGGTCGGCGCCGGGCGCCCATCGTCGACTTCACCTCCGCGGCGTCCGCGTCGGCAGCGGCGCCGGCCGGAGCCGGCGACTGACGGCGAGTCCGGCCGGGGCCGGCGTGGGTGGGGTCCGGCGTCACCCACACCGGCCGGGGCCGGCCGTCAGGGGACCCAGTGGTTGCCGGTCACGGTGATCATGACCTGGAGCTGGATGCTGGCCGCGAAGTAGCTCTCCGCGTCGATCGGGGTGGCGACCATCTTGTTCCACAGGGCGTCCAGCCAGGCCTGGCTGCCGGAGTCGGTCATCGCCGCCACCGCGAACGGGGCGAAGAAGGCGGCGTCGCTGCCGCTGGAGATCTGCGCGCCGTTGAGCCGGTAGCCGATGGCGATCTTGCCGGGGTCGCCGCCGGTCTTGCTCCTGACCCAGGAGTTGAGCTTGCGGGCCGCCGCGAGCGACTTGGCGTCCCCGCTGGTCACCGCGTCGGCGCCGATGCGCCACGGGACGCGGCAGGAGTTCCACCAGTAGTAGCCGTCGTTGACGTGCTCCAGGACCTTGCCAGAGGCCGGCTTGGGCGTGGTGTTGGTGTTGACCACGAAGTCGGGCAGCAGGCCGGTGGCCGAAGCGTAGTTCGCCTGCATCGAGGCGATCAGGTTCTGGTGCGCCGTGCGCACGGTGTCCCAGGTGGCGTCACCGGTCGCTTTCCGGAAGGCGCGGAAGTGGTCCACCATCCAGTCGGAGGCGCGGGAGACGTAGTACCGCTGGTCGCCCGAATCGGCCCAGTCGCCCAGCTTGAGGAGGTTGGTGGACGGGTTCAGCTCGTCGCGCTTGATCGCGTTGATGTGCCTGATCGCGAGGTTGCGGTAGTTGTAGGTGCCGGAGCTGCCCCACTGGCGGTCGGCCATGAGCAGGCCGTAGGCGACGTCCATGTCGCCGTCGGTGGCGGCGTCCCCGCCCTCGACGCTCTGGCAGGAGGTGTCCTGCTCGGCGGCCAGCAGGTCGGGGTTGATGGACGAGGGGTGGTCCAGCATCCACTTGACCAGCCCGTCGAAGATCTTCTTGGCGTCGGGGTCGGCTCCGGCCATCGTCGCGGCGATCACCATGCCGTAGCCCTGGGCCTCACCCACGTAGGGGTGGTCGGCGTCGGGGGAGATGACCTGGTACCAGCCGTTGCCGCAGTTCTGCCGGACGAAGGCGGCCTTCCACCGCCGGTAGTAGTCGATCACCTTCTGGTCCAGCGCGGCCTGGTCGCCCGAGGGGCGCAGCATCCCCGCGGCGTAGGGGATGGTGTGGCTGCCGAAGGGGACGGCGGGTCCGCCCTGGCTCGCCTGGGTGGTCGCGGTGATCGCGGTGCTGGCCGGAGAGGTGTTCCCGGCGGCGTCGCGGGCCTTGACGGTGTAGGAGTAGCCGGTCGAGGCGCTCAGCCCGGTGTCGGTGTGGGTGGTGCCCGTGGCGGTGGCGACCCGGGTGCCGTCCCGGTAGACGTCGTACCCGGTGACGCCGACGTTGTCGGTGGCGGCGTTCCAGGCGAGCGAGACGCTGCTGGAGGTGGTGGCCGTGGCGCGCAGGCTCCCGGGGGCGGTCGGGGCGGTGGTGTCGCCGCCGGCGGTGCTGCCGTAGACCTCGAACTCCCACAGCGAGTAGCCGTAGGGCGTGCCGCGGGTCGTGCCGTACAGGCGGATGTAGCGGCCGGTGCCGGTGACGGCCAGGTCGTCGACGGCGCCGTCGCCGGTGCTGGTGGAGTAGGCGTCGGTCCAGGTGGAGCCGTCCGCGGAGGTCTGGATCCGGTAGGCCTTGGCGTAGGCCGCCTCCCAGGTGAGCCGCACCCTGCTGATCGTGGCGGCGGCGCCGAGGTCGACGCTGATCCATTCGGGGTCGTGGCCCTCGGCGCTGGCCCAGCGGGTGCCGGTGTCGCCGTCGACCGCCAGGCCGGCGCCGAAACCGCTGCCCTCCACGGAGGAGGAGGTGGCCGGCTTGCCCTGCGACAGCAGGACGTCCGCCCGCGCGGTGGCGGCCGCTGCCGGGGGTGCTGACAGGATGGGGTGGACGAGGAGGGCGGCCAGGGCGGCGGCTCTCAGACGAGATGTCATGCGCGGGTCCTCCAGGGGGATAGTTAGGAAGACTTCCTAACTAACGCCGCAGGGTAAGGTCCTTCCGGCGCGCGCGCAAGACCCAAGCGGCGATTCGTCCAAGACCCGAGGTCACGGAGGGCGACCAGGGTGGGCGGGCACGGAGGTACCCACCCGCCCACCGTGGAGGCCAGGGTCAGCGCCAGATGACGGCCTGCGTGTTGAGGCCGGTGTTCCAGTGGTAGTCGATGAAGCCGGCGATCCAGCCCTGGTTGTTGATGTCGAAAGCTTGGGAGGAGTCCACCCTCACATCGGCGGGCAGCGGCAGGGTCCGGGGCGGGGCGGTGGGGCCGGCCCACAGGGTGGCGAAGCCGTACACCTCGCCGACCTTGATGGAGGAGCCGACGATCTGGCCGCGGTCGTTGATGGCCTCGGCGCCGGCGCCTGAAGCGTCGGCGGGCAGGGGAAGGGGTGTCATGGAGGAGCCGTCCCAGAAGAAGCCGCGGCGGCGGCCGTCGGCCGTGTCCGAGTTGCCGACCACCTGGCCGAGGTTGTTGATCGAGCTGGGGGAGCTCATCCCGCCCAGCGTGCCGAGCTCCCGGCCGGTGCCGTCGTGCCACAGGTACGCCCGGTACGTCGACAGCGGGAAGCCGCTCTCGTCCACGGTGTAGTTGTCGGCGCCCACCACCTGGCCGCTGTCGTTGACGGCGTTGGCCGTCAGGCCGGGACGGCGGTCGATGACGGTCTTGATGTCACCGGACAGCAGGAAGGCGCGCTGCTCGGCGAAGCCGGGGGTGGGGGCGAAAGTGCCGATGATGTGCCCGCGGGCGACGTCCGCGCCGCAGAAGCCGGGTGCGCCGTGCGCCCCGAGATCGGTCATCGTGCCGTTCTGCCACAGGAAGGGACTCCACTCACCCGAAGGCAACTCGCTGCAGCCGACGACGCGGCCGTCATCGTCGACGTCGGAGGCGAAGCTGGTCTCACCGCCGAGCGTGCCGAGGTCGGTCATCTTGCCGTTCTTCCAGAGGAACGCGTGGCTGAGCCCGGACTCCACCGGGCTGTCGCCGACGACGTGGCCGTGGTTGTTGATACCGCGGGCGATGCTCCACGTGCCGCCGAGGGTGCCGAGGTGGACGGCGCGCAGGGGTGCCGCTGTGTCGGCCGCCGCGGCGTGCGGAGAGGTGATCGAGGCTAATGACGTGGTCGCGGCCAGGGCCACGGCCGTCGCTGTGAGACGGCGGAGGTATCGGCGCATGCTGAAGGTCCCTTCGGGAGGGGCGGGAGGGGGTCGTGATCACCGTAAGGCCGCTCTCGGCCGGCATTTCTCACGAAGTCCTTACGCCCTGGAGCGCACCGGTCGCCCGGTCGGGCGTCACATGAGATCTACTTTGTAAAGGCGGCGCCTTCCTCCGCAGGTTCGAGTCCGACACCTGGATCTGCCCGGTGCCCGACGAGCCGGTGTTCGCCTTCGACGACTCCCGCATCGCGGCCGAGGGGCTGCGGATCCACCGCCAGGGTGGGGCGGCCGCTGGCCCCCGCCGTCCGCTCGGCCCGGCTGCTCCAGTGAGCTGACGCCGTCCCGGTCAGGCCAGGAACCGTCCCGCGATGAGGGTCCAGTTCTCGTCGGAACGGTCGACCCGCTGGTCGGTGACCCGGTCGGCGGCCGCGGTGAAGGCCCGCAGCCCGCGCAGGAGAGCTTTGCGGGCCGCGGGCGGCATCTGGTCCATCACCTGGGCCAGGTCGTCGCGGCGCCGCTTGCGCAGCTCCTCCAGCAGGGCCTTTCCCGAGGCGGTCAGGCGGATGGTCAGCTCGCGCCGGTCGTCGCGGGAGGCCGCGCGGCGTACCCACCCCGTCGCCTCCAGGCGATCGCACAGCCTGCTGGTGGAGGACGGCAGCGCGCCCAGCGCCTCGCCCAGCCTGGCGAGGTTGATCTCGCCGTGGCGCTCGATGGTCAGCAGCGCCTGGAGCTGGGTGGAGGAGACCTGGGTGGCCGCGGAGTGGCGGGAGTACGCCCAGACCGCGATCAGCGCCGCGGCGGCGCTTTCGACGGCGGCCCCGGTGGCGGGGTCGAGGTGACCGAGCTCGTGATGGTCGTTCATGCGGCAATCCAGGTTCGAGCCGAGGGCGCGTCCGTCACATGACGTCGCCCCTGGCGGGGGGAAGGTCATCAGCCTGCTGCTCGGCCGTCCAGTCAAGGCAGACCACGACGGCGTCGTCGAAGACGTCCACGCCTTCTCTGAAGGTCAGCATGCCACGAATCATGGTACGGACCGCCTCGTCGGCCGGTTGGAGGCGTGTGGATCTGACGGCGGACTCCAGCAGTGCCTCGCCGAAGGAGCCGTCCTGCCGCGACCGCGCGTCGTACACCCCGTCGGTCATGACGACGAGCCGGTCGCCGGGTTGGAGCGTGACACTCTGCTCGGTGTAGGCGGTATTGCCGAACATGC
Organism: Nonomuraea sp. NPDC003804; assembly: GCF_040610675.1. NCBI lineage: Bacteria > Bacillati > Actinomycetota > Actinomycetes > Streptosporangiales > Streptosporangiaceae > Nonomuraea > Nonomuraea sp. NPDC003804. Next base: position 100,737 of record NZ_JBEXMT010000015.1, on the reverse strand, counting down.
CGAGGGGAAGCTGCTGCTCCAGCTTGATCGTCTCGACGTCGGTGCCGCGCAGGCGCATCATGCGCGGGGAGCCGGCGTCGACGGCGGACAGCTGCCCCGTGACGGCGTCGAAGTGGAGCAGGAGGGTCGAGACGTGCTCGCGCCCGCCGTACTGCGCGTAGACCGCCTCGTCGGCGAGGCCGGCCTGCTCTTCCAGGTTCGCCCCCGAACGGCGGGCGTTGCGCAGCGCGGTGACGGCCAGCGTGGTGAGCAGCGCCGCGCGCATGCCCTCGCCCATGCCGTTGGTGATCGAGACGGTCAGTGAGCCGGGGCCGCAGCTCCAGTCGAAGTTGTCGCCGTAGACGGCGTAGGCCGGTTCGAGCTGGCCCGCGAGCCGGTAGCCGGTACCGCGGTGGCCGTAGCCGGGCAGCAGGCCCCACTGCATCTCGGCGGCCAGCGTCATCCGGGCCAGGCGGCGGGCCCGCTGGTAGCGGTCGGTGAGCCGGTCCGCGCCGAGCAGGCCGTGCGCGAGCGCGGCGGCGACCTCGCCGAAGTCGGGCATCTCGTCGTGCTCGGGCGGGGCGGGCAGGCGGACGCCGAGCACGCCGAACCGTTCGCCGCAGGCCGTGACGGGCAGGTAGAGGGTGCTGTGGGCGTCCTCCCAGAGCGGCTGCTGGGAGGCGAAGGCGCGCCCGGCGGCGCTGGAGTCGATGCGGATCTCGGGGGTCGCCGGGTCGGGGTCGGCGAGCACCGGTCGCAGTGCCACGAGCGCGTAGTCGGCCAGCAGGAGCTCCACGCTCCGCGCGGATCCGTGCCCGATGAGCGCATCGCGGACCGCTTCGGCCAGAGCGTACGGCGCAGCGGCGCGCATCGCTTGGTAGACGGCGTTCAGGCCGTTTCGGAGTGCCACGTGCCATTCCTAGCGGATGGAGAGGTTCTTTGCACCATAGCAAATAGTTGGTCACCGCTACGGATTGTCGATACATGATCCTCTGCGCTAGCCTCCTGTCAATATTTGTCTCATGGCAACGATATTGAGGGGGCGGGCGACAGCGTGAGCGGCAGCCGGTCGGGTGCGCGGCAGGTCGGCCAGACGGGAGAGCTCGAGCTGCGGCAGCTGCTGGCCGGGCTCACCGCCGTCAGGGACGGAGACTTCGGCACGCGACTGCCCGGCGACGCCGACGGCCTGCTGGGCGAGATCGCCCACGTCTTCAACGGCATGGTCGACCAGCTGTCGCTGTTCACCTCGGAGGTCACCAGGGTGGCCAGGGAGGTCGGCACCGAGGGACGGCTGGGCGGTCAGGCCGATGTGCCGGGTGTGTCAGGCACGTGGAAAGATCTTACCGACTCCGTGAACGCCATGGCCGGCAACCTGACCGCCCAGGTGCGCAACATCTCGCAGGTGGCGACCGCGGTGGCGCGCGGCGACCTCAGCCAGAAGATCACCGTCTCGGCGCGCGGGGAGATCCTGGAGCTGAAGAACACGCTCAACACGATGGTCGACCAGCTGTCGTCGTTCGCCGACGAGGTGACCAGGGTGGCCCGCGAGGTGGGCACCGAGGGACGGCTGGGCGGCCAGGCCGACGTCAAGGGCGTCTCCGGCACCTGGAAGGCCCTGACGGAGTCGGTCAACGTCATGGCCGACAACCTCACCGCGCAGGTGCGCAGCATCGCCGAGGTCACCACCGCCGTCGCGAAGGGCGACCTGACGCAGAAGATCAGGGTGGACGCCCGCGGCGAGATCCTCGAGCTCAAGGAGACCATCAACACGATGGTCGACCAGCTGTCCGCCTTCGCCGACGAGGTGACACGCGTCGCCCGCGAGGTCGGCACCGAGGGCCAGCTCGGCGGACAGGCCACCGTGCGGGGCGTGTCGGGCACCTGGAAGGACCTCACCGACAACGTCAACTTCATGGCCTCCAACCTGACCGACCAGGTGCGCGGCATCGCCCAGGTGGCGACCGCGGTGGCCAAGGGCGACCTGTCGCAGAAGATCATCGTCGAGGCCAAGGGGGAGGTGGCCGCGCTCGCGCAGACGATCAACACGATGGTCGGCACGCTGTCCGCCTTCGCCGACGAGGTGACCAGGGTGGCCCGCGAGGTCGGCACCGAAGGCCAGCTCGGCGGCCAGGCCCGCGTGCCCAACGTCGCGGGCACCTGGAAGGACCTCACCGACAACGTCAACTCCATGGCCGACAACCTGACCAACCAGGTGCGCAGCATCGCCCAGGTCACCACCGCCGTGGCCAGGGGCGACCTCACCAGGAAGATCGACGTGGACGCCCGCGGCGAGATCCTGGAGCTCAAGACCACGATCAACACGATGGTCGACCAGCTGTCGTCCTTCGCGGCCGAGGTGACCAGGGTGGCCCGCGAGGTCGGCAGCGAGGGACGGCTGGGCGGCCAGGCCGAGGTCGAGGGCGTGTCAGGCACGTGGAAGCGGCTGACGGAGAACGTCAACGAGCTGGCCGGCAACCTGACCCGCCAGGTGCGCGCCATCGCCGAGGTGACCAGCGCCGTCACCTCGGGCGACCTGACCCGCTCCATCACGGTCGACGCCTCCGGCGAGGTGGCCGAGCTCAAGGACAACATCAACTCGATGGTGAAGTCGCTGCGCGAGACCACCAGGGCCAACCAGGACCAGGACTGGCTCAAGTCCAACCTGGCCCGGATGTCGGGCCTCATGCAGGGGCACCGGGACCTGTCCACGGTGGCCGAGCTGGTGATGAACGAGCTCGCGCCGCTGGTCTCGGCCCAGGTCGGCGCCTTCTACCTGGCCGAGGAGTCGCCCGCCGGCACCGAGCTGCAGCTCATCAGCGCCTACGGCCACCCGGCGGGCGACTCCGTCACGAGGTTCAGGATGGGCGAGTCGCTGGTCGGCCAGGCCGCCCGCACCCGCAGGACGATCGCGATGGAGGAGATCCCGCCCGGCTACGTCAGGATCTCCTCCGGGCTCGGCCAGACCGTGCCCACGTCCCTGATCGTCCTGCCCATCGTGGTCGAGGAGCAGGTGCTCGGCGTCATCGAGCTGGCCTCGCTGTACGCGTTCACCCCCGTGCACCGGGCCTTCCTCGACCAGCTCATGGAGACGATAGGGGCCAACGTCAACACCATCGTCGCCAACGCCCGCACCGACGAGCTGCTGGCGGAGTCGCAGCGGCTGACCGCCGAGCTTCAGTCCCGCTCGGAGGAGCTGCAGAACCAGCAGGAGGAGCTGCGGCGCTCCAACGCCGAACTGGAGGAGAAGGCGGCGCTGCTGGCCGCGCAGAACCAGGACATCGAGACCAAGAACCTGGAGATCGAGCAGGCCAGGCAGGAGCTGGAGGACCGCGCCCAGCAGCTGTCGCTGGCCTCCACGTACAAGAGCGAGTTCCTGGCCAACATGAGCCACGAGCTGCGGACGCCGCTGAACTCCCTGCTCATCCTCGCGCAGCTGCTGGCCCAGAACCCCACCCGCAACCTGACCCCCAAGCAGGTCGAGTACGCCAGCGTCATCCACTCGGCCGGATCGGACCTGCTGCAGCTCATCAACGACATCCTCGACCTGTCCAAGGTGGAGGCCGGCAAGATGGACATCAGCCCCGAACGGGTGTCGCTGCGCCAGTTGCTCGACTACGTCGAGGCCACCTTCCGGCCGATGACCACGGACAAGAGCCTCGAGTTCCGCGTCACGACCGCGCCCGGGGTGCCCGAGGGCCTGCTCACCGACGACTCCAGGCTCCGCCAGGTGCTGCGCAACCTGCTGTCCAACGCGGTCAAGTTCACCGAGACCGGCAGCGTCGAGCTGCGCATCGAACCGGTTCCCCGGGCACAGCTCCCCGCCTCGGTCAGACCGTACGGCCCCGCCGTCGCCTTCCGCGTCATCGACACCGGCATCGGCATCGCCGAGCAGCAGCTGGAAGCCATCTTCGGCGCCTTCCAGCAGGCCGACGGCACCACCAGCCGCAAGTACGGCGGCACCGGGCTCGGCCTGTCCATCAGCAGGGAGATCGCCTACCTGCTCGGCGGCGCGATCACCGCGCAGAGCGCGCAGGGCGAGGGCAGCACGTTCACGCTGTTCCTGCCGGTCGCCAGACCCGACTTCACCGAGCGGCCCGCCGACCCCGCGGCGCCGCACGCCGGCCGCGGCGACGCCGAGCGCCTCGCCGGCCGGCAGCAGGACCAGCCCCCGCCCCAGCAGCCGCCGCACCCGCAGCGCAGGCTGCTGGTGGTGGAGGAACGGCCGCGCGGCCTGCTGTCGCTGGTGGCCGAGAGCGTCCTGGCGGACCTGGCCGGCCGCGACGTCGGCACCGCCCCCATGGAAGGCCCCATCGAGATGGTGACCGCCGCGGGCGCGCAGGAGGCCGCGGCCACGCTGGCCGCCGAGCCCTGCCACTGCATCGTCCTCGACCTCGACATGCCGGGCAGGGCGGGCTTCGGGCTGCTGGACGCCATCGACGGCGACACCGCGCTGCGCGGGGTGCCCATCCTGGCCTACAACAACTGGCGCATGGACCTGGCGCAGGAACGGCAACTGCGGTCCCGCGCCGACTGCCAGCCGCTGGAGCTGCTGTCGAGCCTGGACGAGCTGCGCGAGCGCATCGCCCTGCACCTGACCGCCGACCAGCCGGGCGACGTGCTGCCGCTGGTGCGTTCGGAGAAGGTGGGCCGGCCCGCCGGCCGGGAGCAGGACGACACGCTGGCCGGCCGTACCGTGCTGGTGGTCGACGACGACGCGCGCAACCTGTTCGCGCTGACCAGCATCCTGGAGATCCACGGCATGCGGGTGCTGCACGCCGAGAACGGGCGCGCGGGCATCGACACGCTGATCGCCCACCCCGAGATTGACCTCGTGCTGATGGACGTGATGATGCCGGAGATGGACGGCTACACGGCCACCTCGGCGATCAGGGCCATGCCGCAGTACGCGGAACTGCCGATCATCGCGGTCACCGCCAAGGCGATGCCGGGCGACCAGGAGAAGAGCCTGGCGGCGGGGGCGAGCGGCCACGTCACCAAACCCGTCGACTCCGACAGCCTGCTGGCCCGCATCCAGCAGTGGATCGCACGCTAGCCCGTGGAGGCCGTCCCCGTGGAAGGAACAGAGCAGAGCGTGCCGACCCCTACCCGGCCCGATGAGCCGACCCCGCGCCACGCCGGCACCGTCGGCAGGCTGGCCGCCACGATCGAGCGGCTGCGCGACGAGATCGCGCGCGCCCAGCACGCGGCCGAGGGGCGGGCGCTGATCGAGCTGGCCAAGGGCATCCTGGTCGAGCGGCTGCACTGCGGCCCCACCGAGGCGGCCCTGCAGCTCGCGACGCTCGCCGAGCAGGCCGGACTGTCCCAGTTGGAGCTGGCCGCCGACCTCATCGACCAGGCCGCGCAGGACCGGCTGACGCAGGTCGCGCGCGAGCTGCTCGCCGAGCGGCCGCGGCGCGGCGGCGGCGGCGACGGCGGCGGCGACGAAGATGATGACGGCGGTGATGGTGACGGCGGCGGTGATGGTGACGGCGGCGGTGACGGCGGCGGCTCGGTCGCGGTGCAGCTGCGCGAGGCCGAAAGCGGCATGCTGGGCGCCGCCGACAGCCAGATGGTGGCCGAGTCCCTGCTGGAACACGCGCTGACGCCACTGGGCGCCACCGCGGTCGCGCTGTGGTCGGCCGGCGCCGACGCCTCGCTGACCCTGGTGGGCTTCGCCGGGCACAGCGTGGAGGAGGCCAGGAGGTGGCGCTACGTGCCACCCGGCGTGGCCACGCCGGCCCGGCGCGCGCTCATGGAACGGCGCATGGTGTGGTTCGCCGACCTCGGCGAGTCGGGCCTGCCGTCCATCGGCCACCGCCAGGCCGTGCCGGCCGGCCGCGTCGTGGTGCCCGCCGGCACCGGCGGCCGCATCCTCGGCGTCCTGGAGATCAGCTGGCCGCAGCCGCTGCAACGGCAGCCGGCACCGGTCCACCGCCAGGTGGAGGCCCTGGCCGAGCTGTGCGCGCGCACCCTGGAAGACCGCGCGGCCACGCCCGCTCCGGCGCCCGACCTGGCCGAACTGGTCGAACTGGCCGACGCGCTCGCCGACCCGGCCCTCGTGCTGCGCCCCGAACTGGACGCCGGCGGGCTGCTGACCGACTTCCGCATCCACCACGCCAACCCGCGCTTCGCCGACCCCGCGGGCCGGCCCCGCACCGTGGTCGCCGGGGCCCTGCTGCTGGAGGCCTACCCGACGGCGGCCGAGGAACACGGCCTGTTCGAGAAGATCGAGCACGTGCACGCCACCGGCGAGGCCTTCCGCACCGAGCGGATGACGCTCACCGCGCTGATCGAGCACGTACCGCTGACCAGCGTGGCCGGCGTGAGCATCACCCGGCACGGCGACTGCGTGCTGCTGATCTGGCGGATGCGGGACGAGTCGTTGCGCCTGGCCAGCCTGCTGCAGCACGCCCAGCGGCTCGGCCGGATCGGCGGGTTCGAGGAGGACGCCCAGACCGGCGAGATCACCTGGAACAGCCAACTCCACGAGCTGCACGGACTGGAGCCGGGCGAGCGGCCGATCCCGCTGGAGCACCTGCGCGAGCACGCCCACCCGGACGACGCCAACGCCCTCGGCCGCTTCCTGCGCACCGTGCTCCACCACCGGCGGCCCGCCTCCACCACCTTCAGGCTCCAGCGTCCCGACGGCAGCACCCGGCACATCCGCGTCGTCGCCGAACCCGTCTTCGACGCCGACGACCGGCTGCTGGCCGTACGGGGGGCCTATCAGGACATCTCCGCCCAGCACTGGACCGAGGTCGCGCTGGCCGCCACCCGCGACCAGCTGGCCCACTCCGAGCAGCAGGCGGCCGAACGCAACCGGCTCACGCTGCAGCTCCAGCACGCCATCATGCCGCCGGCCCAGGGGCCGGTGGAGGCGTTCGGCCTGAACATCGCCGTCCGCTACCGGCCCGCGGAGGAAGGCCACCTGGTCGGCGGCGACTGGTACGACGCGGTCGTGCTGCCGTCGAAGAAGGTCCTGCTGTCGGTGGGCGACGTCGCCGGGCACGGCATCGAGGCGGCCACCGGCATGGTCGTCCTGCGCAACGCGCTGCGTGGCCTGGCCACCACCGGAGCGGGCCCGGCGCAGCTCATGGGCTGGCTCAACCTGGTCACCCACCACCTGACCGAACGCGTCACCGCGACGGCCATCTGCGGCCTGTACGACCCGGAGACCCGCGTGCTCCGCTGGGCCAGGGCCGGCCACCTGCCGCCGGTGCTGGTACGCGACGGCGGGGCGGCCGAGCTTCCGTTGATCAACGGGCTGATGCTCGGCGTGATCTCGGAGGCCGACTACGAGGAGGGAGTCGTCCAGCTGGAGCGCGACGACACCCTGTTCATGTACACCGACGGCCTGATCGAACGGCGCGACGTCACCCTGGAACGCTCGCAGGAACACCTGCTCGCCACGTTGGAGCAGCTGAGCACCACGCTGGAGCACAGCCTCGACCGGCTCCTCACGCACAGCAACTCCGACACCGACGACGACACCTGCCTGATCGGCATCGAAGTGCTCTGACCGCCCGTCGAGGTGCTCTGACCGCCCGTCGACGTGCTCTGATCGGCCGTCGAGGTGGTCTGACCGGCGTCCAGGTGTTCTGACTGGCCAGCGACGTGGTCTGGCCGGCCGTCGAGGTGCTCTGGCCGGCCATAGTGACGGCCACGGCAGTCCGGGCGACGGCGACGGCGGCGGTGACGGCCGCCACGTTGACGGGCGGCCGTCACCGAGCCCGCCCGGTCACCGAATCCGCTGGGCCACCGGGCCTGCTCGGTCACCGGACCTGTTTGGCCCCCCAGGCCGGTTTCGGACCAGCGGGGGTCACCGAACCCGCTGGCCCTCACCGGACCCCTTGGCCCTCACCGGACCCCTTGGCCCTCACCGGACCCCTTGGCCCTCACCGGACCCCTTGGCCCTCACCGGACCCCTTGGTCCTCATCGGTCCTCACCGGATCCGCTTGGCCGTCATCGGCCCGCTTCGTGAGGCCCGCTTCGTAGGCCCGGTTTGTGAGGCCCGGTTTGTGAGGCCCGGTTTGTGAGGCCCGCTTCGTGAGGCCCGGTTTGTCGGGCCCGGTTTGTCGGGCCCGCTTGGTCGCCTGGCCCGTGTGGTCACCGGGGTCACCGGGCTCCTTGATCGCCGGAGCCCCTTGGTTGCCGGGCGCTGCCGGTCAGCGGGTCTCCTGCCGCCGACGGCAGGCCACGCAGTGCCGCGTCAGCGGCCGGATCTTCAGCCGCTCGAACGGGATGGCCGTGCCGCAGTCGGCGCACTGCCCGTAGGACCGGCCGGACACCCGCTCCAGGCACAGCTGGATCTCGGCGATGCTCCGCTCGGTCGCGGCCAGATCGGCGAGCACGCCCTGCAGGGAGCCGTCGCCCTTGTCGATGTTCTCGGCCAGGACCCTGAGCTCGTCCAGCCGCGACGTGCGCCACATCAGCTGCTCCCGCAGGTCCTCGGTGATGGCCTGGACCTGGACGTCGCTGAGCAGGACGGATTCGTTGTCGTGAGTCATGAGTGCTTCCTTGTACGGGTCGAGGGGACGGCACTGACGCCGTCGGTCAGATCGCGGATGCCGCAGTCGCTGCTCTCGGGGCGCGCGGCATCGCGCATGCGGTCAGGTCGCCGACTCCACGGGCCCAGGCCGGGAGTGCGCGGCGGCGGCCCATGAGCCGCGGCGCCGAACCGCGGCCAAGCGGCGCCGAACCACCGGCAAACGGCGCCGAACCGCGGGCGAGCGGACACGCCTGCCCGCATCCCGGGCGCGGCACAGCGGACATGCGACAGCGACATGCGACATGCGACATGCGTCATGGGTGAGATGGGCGACATGGCGACGTCGCGTCGGGGACGCGTGGCACGGCGACATCGCGTCGTGTCCCGCCACGCTCTGAGCAGAGCGTCGCGGGACACGACGCGTGAAGAGAAAGGAGAGGCTCTAGACCAGCGGCGGGCTACGCGACCCCGCGGTGCGATGCCCGGACTGCTGGGGGTCGCAGATGGCCGCGGAGCCGGAGGCGGGCCAGGTCAGACCCGGCGTCTCGGGAACGGATTGCGTCCGGTTCCCTGCCGGCCACAGGCGCGGCAGGTGTTCGGTGCCTCTGACCGCGGCCGTTGGCAGCGTCGACAGCGTCGACACCTCGGCCCCCGGCGTCACGACTTCCATGGCGAAGGCGGCGCGATGGTGGATGCCGCCGGCCCAGGTGGGAGTGACGGCGACCAGGCCCAAGGCAAGCAGAAGCAGGCCGACCGCCGCCATGAAGGCGGTCGAACCGCGAGTGCGCCAGAAGGTCGCCATGAGGCCGACCATAGCCCACTTCCGCGCCGGGAGCACCGGAGTATGTCCAGGGCAAGGCCGGCAGGGGGGCGCCCGCCGCCCGCCGGCCCGGCCACGACGCCGGCCCGCCACCCGACCGGCAGGGGACCTCCTGGCGCGATCATCGCGAGGTCATCAACGGGATCTTGTGGGAGGCTGCGGACCGGCGCGTCCTGGCGAGAGGTTCCTGAACGCTACGGGCCTTGGCGCAACGTCCTGTCACTCTGACGAGAGCACATCAAGAAGCGCCCGTGGCAAGATCGGGATAACGTGGCGCCCTCCAGAGGCGATCGACATGCCGATGGTCCCGGGCACCACCGTCAACCATCGCGCCGGCGGAGAGATGTTCTGCGAGGAGGACCCGTGACAGCGGCACGAGTACTGGTGGTCGGTCTCGACCCGGCCAAGATCCAGGGCTGGGACCCGGAGCCGGTCCAGGCGGCGATAGCACGCGGTCAGGCCCGTTTCGACGATCATGGTATCGAGGCCGACTGGTGCCTGGTGGCACTCGACGAGAACCCCGAAGAAGCGATCGTGGAGGCGCTGACCCGCGAAGACTACGTCTGCGCGGTGATCGGGGGCGGCATCCGCAAGCACGAGCCGTTGCTCGAATTCTTCGAGAAGGTGGTCAACCTGGTCCGGCAGCACGCGCCCGACGCGGCCATCGCCTTCAACAGCAGCCCCGAGGACTGCGCCGACGCAGCTCTGCGGTGGCTGCGCTAAGACCTGTCTGCTGATTCGGTGTGGCCAAGCCAGAGCATGATCGACGCGATGGCGACGCCTGCGAGGTAGCGGCCGGCGAGCTTGTCGAAGCGGCTGGCGACGGCTCGCCACTGCTTAGCTTGGCGAAGCACCATTCGACCAGATTGCGCGACCGCGTCCAAGGTGGGTGGGCGGCTCCCATGCGGCGGCGACGGTGGCCCGGTCGCGTTCACCGGGCCACCGTCGATCAGCTCATCGGATGGTGAGGAGGCCGCGCTGGTAGGCCCGGACGAGCCGGCGGGGGACCAGCACCTGCCTGCCGTTCACGACGATCGGCACCAGGTCGGGCGCGCTCACCTTCCACTGCGACCGCCGGTGCCGGGTGTTGGCGCGCGAGGTCTTCCGCTTGGGAACGGCCATGCCTACCAGCTCGCCTTCGTGACGCCGGGCAGTTCGCCCCGGTGCGCCATCTCGCGGAAGCGCACCCGGGACAGCCCGAACCTGGTCAGATGTCCCCGCGGCCGGCCGTCGACGGCGTCGCGGTTGCGGACGCGGGTACGGCTGGCGTCGCGGGGCTGCCGGTTCAGCTCTCGCACGGCCGCGGCCCGCTCCTGCGGCGTGCCGGTGCGGATCACCTCCTTCAGCTCGGCCCGCCGCATGGCGAAGCGGGCGACGATCTCCTTCCTGCGCTCGTTGGCGGCGATCTTGCTCTTCTTGGCCATCAGACCTTCTCTCCCCGGGCCCTGATGCGGGCCACGGCGCGTTCGATGCCGATCTTGTCCACCGTCTTGATGGCGCGGGCGCTGAGCGCGAGCCGGACATGGCGGTTCTCGCTCGGCAGCCAGTAGCGCCGCCGCTGGACGTTGGGGTTCCAGCGGCGCCGGGTGCGCCGATGGGAGTGGGAGACGTTGTTGCCGAAGGCCGGCCTGACTCCGGTGAGCTGGCAGATCACGAGGTCCTCCCGTAGCGCTGCCGGAAGCGCTCGACCTGGCCGGTCGTGTCGAGAACCCGGTTGCGGCCGGTGTGGACGGGGTGGATGCCCTTCCTCATCGCTCCTCCCGGAACTCGACGTGCCGACGGACGGTCGGGTCGTACTTGCGCAACGTCAGCCGGTCGGGGTCGTTACGCCGGTTCTTGGTGGTCACGTACGTGTAGCCGGTGCCCGCGATGGAGCGCAGTTTGATCACCGGGCGTAGCTCGTTTCTGGCCATCCTCAGTCCTTTCGGGGTTGACGGCGTGTGCCATGATAACGACAACCATTTTCATTCTGCATTCAGGAGGTCCTGTGCACACCCCCGTCGTCCTCGTCGCGGGCCTGTACGGCGGCGCCCGGGCCGCCGCGGTCGAGCGGCTGCTCCACCGGCATCCCGGAGCCATCGCGATCCATCACGACCTGCGCGACGTCGCCGCCGGCCGGGTCGAGCGCGTGGTCCGCGACAGCTCCGGCGTCCTGGACCGGACGGAGGTGCGCCTGGCTCACGGCTGCGTCACCTGCGCCGTCCGCGAGGACCTGCTCCCCGAGCTCGTACGGCACGCCGCGACCGCACCCCTGCTGGTGGTCGACCTGTGGGACTCGGTGGAGCCGCGCTCGGTGGCCGAGGCGCTGGCCGGCGGGGAGGCGGCCGACCTGCTCCGCCTGACCTGTGTCCTGACGGCGCTGGACGCGGAGTGCATGCCCGTGGACATCTGCCGAGGCGACCGTCTGACCGCCTCCGGCCACCAGGCCGCCGCCGCCGGCGACCAGCGCTATCTCGCGGAGGTGCTGGCCCGGCAGATCGAATACGCCACCGCCCTGTCCCTGCACGGCGGTGACGACGAGGACGTCGAGCTCTCGACCGCCGTCCTGGCCCATCTGGCACCGCACACCCCGATCGCCGTCGATCCCGACGCCACCGGTTCCCCCCTGTGCGTGCACGAGCTGGCCGAACGTGTCGATCCGGCCACCGCCCAGCTGCCCGGCGACGCGTGGACCGGCGAGATCACCACGGTCGTCTGGCGCCGCCTGCGCCCGCTGCATCCGGGCCGCCTGTTCGAGGCCATGGACGAGCTGGTCACCACCTCGGTCCGCTCCCGCGGGCGGTTCTGGCTGGCCAACCGGCACGAACGGATGCTGGCCTGGGACGCCGTGGCCGGAGTGGTCTCCGTGGAGGACGCCGGGCCCTGGCTGGCCGCGCTGCCCGAGGCCGCCTGGGAACTGGTCGCGCCGGCCCGCCGTACGGCCGCCGCCCTGGACTGGAACCCCATCATCGGCGACCGGGTCCAGCACCTGGTGTTCACCGGCCCCGATCTCGACCGGCACCGCCTGCACGCCCTGCTCGACTCCTGCCTGATCGACCAGGGCGACGCCCTGCCGGGAGCCGGGCAGTGGGACCGCTTCGACGACCCGTTCGCTCCCGTCCTGGACCTGAAGGGGAGCGCGTGAAGCTCCGCGAGCCTGTGGCCGCAGGTCAGCTGATCGACGTCAGGTGGCCGAAGGTGATGGGTAGTGACGGGACGCGCGGTCGAAGCCGCCGCCGCAGGTGACCGGGCGGATGGCGCGCCCCTTTACCCGCGCAGGGGTGGGGAAGGCGTCCAGCGTGCCGTCGGGGTTGAGCCCCACCGCGATCAGCTCTGGCGGGTTCGGTAGGCGCGCTGCCGGCAGGCCGGCGAGCAGTATGCCCGCGGCCGGCCCCTGGTGGCGCCCTCCACGGCCCGGCCGCACACCAAGCACCGATTTTCATCACGAATTTCGTAACGGACCAAAGTCTCGATGCCGTCGAGCACCCGCTCCAGACCGAACTCGAACAGGTCCAGCGGCTCGTTGTACCCGCCCGCCAGATAGATCCGGCTCAGCGTCGGATACCGGTCCAGGTGCTGGAAGAGGCTGTCGCGCTGCCCCCACCAGTCCTCCTCGCTGACCCCGGTGCGCCGCTCGGCCTGCTCGGCCGCCGCCACCTGCCGGGCGGCGCTCTCGACGAACCCGCCGACGAGGGTCACCGCCGCCACCACCTGCGCGGGCGCCAGGCCGGTGCGCACCACCGTGGCCAGTGCCCGCTCGAAGCCGGCCAGCGCGTTCGGCCCCGGCACGTGGCGCGCTCCGGTCGACTCCAGCAGCCAGGGGTGCCGCCGGTAGAGCGCCAGCATGCCGCGCGCCCAGGACTCCAGTTCCGCACGCCAGCCCTGGTCGGGATCGGGGTCGGCGGCGTCCTGCTCGCCTATCACCTCGTCGCGCATGAGGTCGACCAGCTCGCCCTTGCCGGGCACGTGACGATAGAGCGACATGGTCGTGAAGCCGAGGCTTTCGGCGACCCTGCGCATGGACACCGCTGCCAGCCCCTCGGCGTCGGCCAGTTCGACCGCGGCGCGCACGATCCGCTCCAGGCTGAGCCGGCTCCTGGCGCCCCACAGCAGTTCGGTGCTGCGTTCCGGATCTGTCATGATCTCTCCCGTGTATATGCTGTACACATTACCGGAGAGGAGCACTGTCATGTTCTTCGTCGATCCGTCGGGCGACGACTCAGGCCCCGGCACGCTCGAGCACCCGTTCGCCACGCTCGAGCGAGCCCGCGCGGCGGCCTCCCCAGGCACTGCGATCACTCTCAGAGCCGGAACCTACCGCCTCGCCGAACCGTTGCGGCTGTCGGCCGCCGACTCTGGCGTGGTCTACCAGGCCTACGGCTACGGCACCGCGGCCCAGGAGACGGTGGTGATCAGCGGCGGCCGGCGGATCACCGGCTGGCGCGAGGACGCGAACGGAGCCGTCACGGCCGACGTCCCCGGCCTGGCCACCCGCCAGCTCTACGTCTCGGGGCGCCGCGCCGCGCGGGCGGCCATCGCCCTCGACCACGGCCTGACCAGGACCGAGACCGGCTACGTCACCGGCGACCTGCGGCCGCAGTCGTGGCCGGGCCAGGTGGAGTTCGTCTACCGGGGCGTCTACCCCTGGTCCGAGGCCCGCTGCCAGGTGGCCGGGATCACCGGGGACGAGCGGTCGAGCGCCGTCACCATGGCGCAACCGGCCTTCGGCTGGGCCGTACGGCTCTACCACTCGGTCATCTCCTGGGACGGCCCCGGCGCAGGGGAGTCCAACGGCGCCGACAATCCCACCTCGGCCGAGAACAGCCCCGCCTTCCTGACCGAGGGCGCCTTCGCGCTGGCCGACGGCGTCCTGCACTACCTGCCGCGGCCCGGCGAGCGGCTTGACGAGGTGGTCGCGCCGGTGCTGGAAACCCTGGTGCACGCCCGCGACGTACGCGACGTCGCCTTCCGCGGCATCACCTTCGCGGAGGCGACCTGGCTGCGCCCGAGCGCCCCCGAAGGGTTCCTGCACTACCACGGCAACGGCTACCACGACGGCGGCCCGCTCCAGACGGTCACCTTCGCCGACGGCCAGGCACAGGTGACCATCCCCGGCGAGAGCGCCGTCATGTCCGGCAACGTGATCTTCGAGAGCTGCTCGCGGGTCACGCTCGAAGGCTGCCGGTTCACCCGGCTGGGCGGGGTCGCGCTGGAGTTCCGCGGCGACGGCGAGGACAACGTGCTGCGCGACAGCGTGGTCGACGACGTGTCGGGCGGCGGCGTGGTGATCGGCGCGGGGGCGCGTCGCCACCGGGTGGAGAACACCCACATCCACCACATCGGCCGCGACTACAGCGGCTCGCCGGCCATGCTGGTGTCCGGCACCACCGACACCGTCGTGGCGCACAACCAGATCAACGACGTGCCGCACAACGGCATCGTCGTCTACGAGGGCAGCGGCGCCCAGCTGGTGCACAACCTGGTGCACGACACCATGCAGGTGCTGGCCGACGGCGGCGGCATCTACATCTCGGGCAGGCAGGGCGGCTCGTACGCCACCGGCGCGCTGGTCCGCGGCAACGTCGTCCGCGACACGATCACGCCCTACAACTTCGGCCTCTACACCGACTACGGCGCCACCTGGGTCACCGTCCAGGGCAACGTCGTCCACAAGGCCGACAAGCCGGTGGTGCTGGAGGTGTCACCGCCGCTGGAGCACGTGGCCTTCATCGGCAATGTCTGGGA
Organism: Nonomuraea sp. NPDC003804; assembly: GCF_040610675.1. NCBI lineage: Bacteria > Bacillati > Actinomycetota > Actinomycetes > Streptosporangiales > Streptosporangiaceae > Nonomuraea > Nonomuraea sp. NPDC003804. The sequence continues at coordinate 85,725 of NZ_JBEXMT010000015.1, read as the reverse complement.
CGCCGACCCCGGCCGGCCCCCGGAGGGTGTGATCCTCGCGGCCAACACCACCCTGGAGGGTGAGGCGTTCGGCGACGACCCGACCGTCGCCGACATCGTGGCCGGCGCCGGACTCCGGTAGATCGCCCCTGATCCGCCCGGCCGTCCGGAACCCCGGCGGCCGGGCGGGTCAGGGTGTGATCACCAGCTTGCCGCGGCCGTGGCCGCTGCGGCTGACGTCGAAGGCGGCGTCGGCCTGCTCCAGCGGGAAGGTCTGCGCCACCTTGACCGTCAGCGCGCCCCGGTCGGCCAGGGCGGCCAGCCCGGCCAGCTTGGCGCCGTCCGGCCGGACCCAGATCCAGTGGCCGCCGTGCCGCTCCACGGTGTTGTCGGCGATCGACGCGTGCCGGCCGCCCTCGGCCAGCACGGCGAGGGTCGCCGCGAGCTGGCCGCCGGCGAAGTCGGCCACCGCCGTCACACCGTCCGGGGCCAGCTCGTGTACCCGCCCGGCCAGGCCCTCCCCGTAGGTCACCGGTTCGGCGCCCAGCTCGCGCAGGTAGCCGTGGTTGGCCTCGGAGGCGGTGCCGATGACGCGGGCGCCCCGGTCGCGGGCGATCTGCACGCCGAGACCGCCGACGCCGCCCGCCGCCCCGTGCACCAGCAGGACGTCGCCGGGACCGACCTCCAGCCGGTCAAGGGTCCGCTGCGCGGTCATCCCCGCCAGCGGCAGCCCTCCGGCCTGGTTCCAGTCGAGCGCGGACGGCTTGCGCGCGACCCCGGGGGCTGGCATCGTGACCAGCTCGGCGAACGTCCCGGCCTGCACGACGCTCTTGCGGGCATAGGCCATGACCTGGTCGCCGGGCGCGAACTCCGGCGTGTCGGGGCCGACCGCGCGCACCACCCCGGCGACGTCCCAGCCCGGCACGACCGGGAAGATCGTCTGCATCATCCCGTCCAGCAGACCGGCCATGACCTTCCAGTCCACCGGGTTGACCCCGGCCGCGCGCACCTCGATGAGCACCTCGCCCGGCCCCAGCTTGGGGTCGGGGATCTCGCCGACCCTGAGCCGCGAGTTGTCGGCGGCGTAGGCGTCGTAGGTGACGGCGCGCATGAGTTCATCTCCTTCCGCGGGCGTGGCGGCCCCGGGCAGGGACGGCCGCCGCGGAGCTGTTCTCACCAGGGGCGCCTTTGCGCTAACCCTTCCTCCGGCCACGGTCCGCCCAGGGCGGCGATTCGGTGGCGATCGGTTGGCGCCCGCCGTTCAGAGCCTGGCGTGGGTGGTGATGTCGGCGCCGAACTCCTCGATCATCTCGGCGGTGACGGTGGGCCTGCACTGGCCGATCGCCACCAGGTAGTCGGCCGTACCCGCGCCCGCGGGCAGGTCCGCCGACTGCGCGGCGCCGGCGAGGTCCCGCTCGAAGGCGGCCTGTGCCGCGGTCCTGGCGGCGTGCTCGATGTCGGCCGGGGTGAACAGCTCGCTCGCCGCGACCAGCCTGTCCAGATCCACGTTGGGCCGCCCGTCGGAGTACCGCGTCCAGATGGCCGAGCGGGCGGCCGCGTCGGGCGTGCCGATCGGCACCACGTAGTCGAAACGGCCCGGCCGCAGGAACGCCGGGTCCAGCGACCGGATGGAGTTGGTGGCGCAGACCAGCAGCCGCTCGTCACGCTCCCTGAAGCCGGGAATCAGCTTGAGCAGCTCGTTGGTGATGCCGTGGCTGCCGGCCTCCGGGCGCTCGGCGCGCACCGCGGCGATCTCCTCGACCTCGTCGATGAAGACCAGCACCCGCTCCAGCTCGGCGATCCGCGCGAAGGCGGTGCGCAGCGCCTCGGCCAGGTTGCCGTCACCGGCCAGCCGGGACGGCAGCAGCTCCACGAACGGCCAGCCGAGCCGGGAGGCGATCGCGCGGGCGAAGGTCGTCTTGCCGGTCCCGGGCGGGCCGAACAGGGCGATCGCCCTGGGCGGGCGCACGCCATGCCTGGCGGCCCGCTCGGGTTCGGCCAGCGGCAGCACGACGCGCCGCTCGATCAGGTCCTTCTCCACCTCCATGCCGGCCACCTTGTCCCACAGGTCCCTCGGCAGGAAGCGGCCGCCGAGCTCGGCCAGCCAGTGGGCGCCGAGGCCGCCGGCCGGCTCGGCCTTCTCGAAGTAGGCCACCGCGGGGCGCCGGGTGTAGCCGGCGTTGACCAGCCCCTCGCCGATCAGCTCCTCCTCCGGCAGGACGTAGGCGATGCGCCGGACCCGCGCGTCGACCAGCCGCCGCTCCAGCTCCCGCAGCAACGCGCTGGCCAGCCCGCGCCCGCGCCAGGCGGAGGCGATCGCGATCCGCATCACCCAGGCCCGCTCGCCCGCCACGTGGGAGAGCGCCGCGCCGATGGGCACGCCGCGGTGGACGGCCACGACGGCGGGCTGCCGCGACGTCAGCGCCCCGATGCACTCGGCGAGGGAGAACACCGACTCCTGGCCGAGCCCGGCCGTGGTGTCGATCAGGTGGACCACGGCCGCGAGATCGTCCTCGCGGTAGTCATGGATGTGCCAGTTCACCGGTGCCGCCTCCTCGTCTCGGGGCTACGACGGTAGGGCAGCTCCGGGGGCCGGTCCCGGGCCGGGCCGGACAACAGGAGCGCGAAAAATGTACTGAGTGGAAGATTGGCCGAAATTACCCGACAAAGTATGCGATACAGGTCACACAGTGAAGAATCGGCGGTTCACCAGCCCCACATCCCCACCCGCACCGGCACCCCTGGCGAGGCGTGCACGAGGGGCGAGTGGTCCGGCGCGGGCAGCCCCGCCGCCTCGACGAGATCCTGCTCCAGGCGCACCAGGTGGGCGCTGCGCAGCGGCCACGGCGGATGCTCGACCTCGGCCGCGGCCACCCGGTTCGCGATCAGGGTGAACAGCCGGAACCGGGCGGTCAGGAAGTGGGCGAGCGCGTCGCGCTCGTGCTCGGCCAGCTCCGTGCCCGGCGCCACGTCCACGTCGCAGCGCGCCCCGCTCGGCTCGGGCCACTGGCGGCGACACCGGTACCGCACGCGCGCCTCGTCGGCGCGGACGGACATGTCCGACCAGAAGTACGGCAGGCCGTAGCCTGCCCGGCCGCCGAGGACGGCGGGAAGCCGTCCCGCATCCAGCGACAGGAACCAGATCCCGCCGCGGCCCCGCTCGTCACGGACGTAGGTGCGCAGGTTCGTCTCGGGAAAGCGCGACAGCCACGGCAGCGCGGGCAGTCCCGGCGTCCGCACCCCCTCCATGAGGAACGGGGTCAGCCCGACCCACGCCGTGCCGTCGAAGGTCTCGACCGTCAGCCCGTCGGGCACCAGGGGCCGGACGACGGCGGGCGGGTACCGCCAGTGCAGGAAGGTCATCGTCGACCAGTGGTGGTACATCACCGGGTAGGCGACGCGAGGAGACGCCGGCGCTCTCATCATCGTCTGCTACCCGCCGACGTGCCGCCGGTCACCTCGCCGCGGCGATCGGGTGGACCGGTGGCGGTCTGGTCGCGGGCCAAGGGAGGACGGGCAGTCCCAGACCGATCCGTCCGGCTCAATGAAGAACTGGGTGTGCCCGCTGAAGCATCCGCGCACCAAAGCGGTGGGGCGCTCGCTGGCGGCGGCGACCCGCCCGGGATAGTCAGCGGCAGGAAGCCGCACGCCGGCAAGGTCGGCCGCATAGAGCCGCTCGAACTGCGAGCGCAGCTCCGGCAGCTCCTGTCGGGTCAGGGCCAGGGTGGGAGACAGGGCGTGGTCGTCGTCGAGGGAGACGGGCTGCGGCACGGCGTAGTCGCAGCCGAGCTCAGCCGCAAGGCGAGGGATGGCGACGATGTCCGGCAGGTTCAGACGGGTGACCACGGTGTACAGGCCCACCCGCGGCCCTATGGAGGGATCGCGCGCGGTCGGCAGTGTGCGCACGCCGTCGACGACGCGCTGCCAGCCGTCGCGCTTGTTCAGCGGGGGAGGCCAGGTGTCGTCGTAAACGGCGTCGGCCGAATCCAGCGACACCGACACCGCGTCGATCCCCAGCTCCACGATGCGTTGCGTGATGCGCTGCTTGCTCAGGAACGCGCCGTCAGTAGTGGCTTGTACCCTGATCAACTGTTCGTGCCAGGCGCGATGGCGGGAGACGGGGCATGACTTCGAGGCTGGCCGGTGACGTGGTCGGCGGGCGCTACCGGCTGGCCGCCGAGCTGGGGTCCGGTAGCTTCGGGCGGGTCTGGCGGGCCCGCGACCAGCCCGAGCAGTCGGTGATCTGCTCGGGGTCCTGCCCCGGCCGGTCAGGCGACCTTAGCTGACGCGCGGCCGCGCCGGAAGATCACTCGCCGGTGCGAGCAGCGAGCCGGAGTTCCTTCTGGGCGGCGAGCTTGTTGTCGACGCTCTGCCACTCAGGGTGATCGATCAAAGCCTCCAGGCAGGCCAGTCGTGCCGCTCGGGCCTCGGCCAGTTCAGCCCGTTGCTCATCGGTGAATTCTGCCTTGCCGTCGAGCACCGCCACCGACGAGGGGAGCGCCGCGGTGACCTCCTGCACGCGGGCGTCGGCCTCGTTGTAGGCCCGCCATGCGGCGATCAGGTCTTCGTGATTTTGTTCGTGGGAACTGACCGCCGTGAGCGCCGTCGTGAACACCATCACCGGGCGTGGTCCTGCCGTGACGGGCGCGCTGGCGCGGCTCGCGGCCCGCTGGGCCGGCCGGGTCGCAGCCCCGGCAAGCGGCCAGGCACATCAATCGTGGATGCTGCCGGGGTCTATCGGCCGGATCATCCCGGCATCCGACGCTGATGGGATCGGGCGGGCGGTCATGATCATGTTCGACCTCTGATCGTTTCGCGTCGGTCTGCGTGCTGTGAGCGCCAGGCCGACCCGACAGCGACGAGGACGACGATGCTGATCAAGGCCAGCGGCGCTTCCGCGGACTCCCGCCCGGAGAGCTCCATCGCGTTCCCCAAGATCTCACCGGCGCCATGGAAGGCGAAAGCGGTCGCGCCACAGCCGAAGACGAGCCCGGCGACACCGACGACAGCGGTGACGATCTTGCCGACGTTCGCCGGCAGGAACCGCGCGAAACTGGCGCAAAGCAAGCCGACGAGAACGACATCGGCAACGGCGGCGATCATTATGGCGACGCCGAGCACGTCATTGTCCCCGTATTTCTCGAACTGCTCCCACGTTCCGCCGGCATCAGGGAGTCCGGCGACGCCGAGCGCCGTCAGGACCGCCATCGCCAACATGAACACCACCGGCGCGGCAACACCAACGGGCGGCCGCTTCTTCGACCAAGCCGGCAGGATCTTGGTGTCGCGCCGCACGTGGACTGTGGTTGCGGGCTGCTCACCGGCGATATCGCCTGCCATGGCCAGCGCTTCGTCGACCGTCGGCCTGCGGTCCGGGTCCTTGTCCAGTAGCCGGGTGATGAGCTGCGTGAGCGGCCCGGTTCGTCGCGGCGCCGGGGCCTTCTCCAGTAGCACTGCGGCCAACGTCGCTTCCTGGGTATCGCGGCGGAACGGTGAGACGCCCTCGACGGCCTGGTAAAGGGTCACGCCGAGGGAGAACAGATCCCCGGCGGGAAGGCCGTCGGTGCCGCGCAGCCGCTCGGGCGCCGTGTACTCCGCCGAGCCGATGAGCATTCCGGTGGCGGTCAGTGCGGTGTCGGTGGAATGGATCGCGGTCCCGAAGTCGGTGAGCAGGACCTTCCCGTTCTCGGCGAGCATGACGTTGGCCGGTTTGATGTCGCGGTGCACGACACCTTCCCGGTGTGCTGCGCCGATCGCCGTCAGCAGTGCCACGGCGACTGCGATGGCCCTGCCCACCGGAAGAGGTCCGTGCTCCTGCATGTGCTCGTCCAGCGAGCAGCCGTCGACCAGTTCCATGACGATCCAGGGAAGGCCGTCGTCGATGACGACGTCGTGGATCGCGACGATGCCGTCGTGCTTGCGTAACCGGGCGGCATTGCGGGCCTCGCGCGTGGCCCGCGCCAGCCGCTCAGCTCGTTCGGTTTCCGGCAGTCCTGTCGGCAGCTGCAGTTCCTTGATCGCAACGTCCACGTCGAGGGTCTGGTCGCGGGCCCGCCAGACCCGCCCGAAACCACCGGACCCCAGCTCGGCGGCCAGCCGGTAGCGCCCGCCGACCACGTCACCGGCCAGCCTCGAAGTCATGCCCCGTCTCCCGCCATCGCGCTTGGCACGAACAGTTGATCAGGGTACAAGCCGCCATCATCGTGCACGCCCTTTCGCCTCATCTGGTGCGCAATGCGAAGGCGGCGGTCATCGCGCGCTATCTACAGGTGGTGCCCCTTGTTGATCCGCTTCACCCGACCGAGCACGCCCGGCGACACGGCGCACGTCACGACCTTGTCACCTCTTGAACGTGCCTGACGTCCCAGACAAGATCGTCGAACGTTGGCCTGCGGAAAGAGGACAACAGCCCAAGATAACGACGGCGGCCCGAGCCGGGTTCCGGGTGTTCATGGCCTGCGCCCGTCAGGCAGGCACCGGCTGGTGTTCTCGCGGCGGACTGGCGTGGTGGTGAACCGGCCCTTGGCATGGTCTGACCGATGATTTTTCCGCGCCGTGCTGGTCTGTACGCCGAGTATCGACTCACAGGAGGCATGACGCCATGCGGAAACTTACCTTCGTCATGAACCTGAGCCTGGACGGCTACGTCGCCGCGCCCGGCGACGACCTCGGCTGGAGCGTACCGAACGACGAGCTGTTCCAGTGGTGGTCCGACCGGGTGGGGTGACCGGCCTGGCGCTGTACGGGCGCAATTGGGGGAGACGATGAGCTCCTACTGGCCGACCGCCGACCAGCAGCCTGGCGCCACACCGGCGGAGATCGAGTTCGCCCGCCGCTGGCGACCAGCAGGCCAGGCAGGATCCGGACCCTGTAGGCCAGGAGGTCGGACAGCACGAAGACGTCTCCGTTCGGTGGAAGGGGAGGCGGGTGGGGAAGGGCGGGGGCGATCGGCCCGCCCTTCGATGCGAGCCTGGGGGAACGACAGTGGTGGGCGGCCACGGCCCCGGTGGGGTGGTGTGAGGTGGTCAGGGGCGTGCGGAACCGGCCGGGTCCCTGCCGGTGGCGGGCAGCGGGATGACGGCGCGTACCTTGCCGCCCGCGCTGTGCTGGATCGGTTCGCTGCCGCGTTCGAGGCGCACATGGCCGAGGCCGTGGCGGGACAGCAGGTCGCGCATCCGGGTCTCGACCCGATGCCAGAGGGTTGCGGGGTCGCTGCCGGGAGCGGGGTGCAGCCGGATGCGTAGCGTGGCCGGCGCGGTCTGGACGATCTGGAACAGCTCCAGGCCGGGCACCGCTTCCAGCAGGGTGGCCAGCGGCAACGGGGCGAGGGTGACGGGCGCCTGTTCCCCCTCCGGTCCGGGGCCGGGAAAGGTGAGCAGGTCGGCGGCGCGGCCCTGGACGCGGACGGCCGGGCCCGGGCTGCCGCACGGGCACGGATCGGGCCGCAGCAGGACGCTGTCGCCGAGGTCGTAGCGCAGGATCGGTTGCACGCGGTTGGCCAGGTTGGTCAGCAACACGGTGTGCGAGGGCTCGCCCGGCGCCACCGGCCGGTACTGCTCGTCGACGGGTTCGAGGACGGCCCAGTCGGCGTTGAGGTGCATCCAGCTCTCCGAACAGCCGTAGGACAGGAACGGGCACTCGTTGCAGGCGTAGCTGGTGCGCACCTTCGCCCCCAGCGCGGCCGCGATGCGCGCGTACTCGCCGACGGGCAGGCCTTCGGCGGTGAGCATCACCAGGGCGGGGTTGATGTGCAGCCGTCCGGCTTCGGCCTCGCCGGCCAGCAGCGCGCCGACGCTGGCGTAGGGGGCCAGCACCGCCGGGCGGAAGGCGTTGAGCTCGGCCACCAGGTCCTGCAGCGGCTGGTGCACGCTGAAGGCGGCCACGCGGGATCGGCCGCGCAGCCGTGCGGCGGCCACGGTGGAGGCGAAATGCCCGCCCTCGGGTATCACCATCGCGATCCGGGCGCCGCCGCGCGCGATGCGGGCCACGTCCCGCACGCTCAGCCAGCCGGCCAGCATCCGCGCCATCATCGCGGAGGTCACCGCCGTCGCGCGGGCGTCTTGTAGGAAGATGCCGTGCGTGCCGGTGGTGCCGGAGGTGGTGGACAGCGTGTAGCGGCCGGCGAACGGCTGCCCGATGCGCGCCGGGTCGTCGGCGAACGCCCTGGCCTCGGCGATGGTGACGGCGGGATCAGTGACCCAGTCGTCGAAGGCGGCCATCAGCTCGCGCTTGCTGGTGGGCGGCAGCAGGGCCAGGTCGGCAACTCCGGCCGGCAGGTCCCGGTACAGGTGCTGGTAGTAGGGGGAGCGGGTGCGCGCCCAGGCCGCGAGCTCGGTCAGGCGGGCCCGCTGCCGGGCGGCCATCGCCTGCTCGCCGCCCGCCTTGGCGGAACGGGCGTCGGCCAGCAGCCGCAACGTCGAGGTGTTCATGGTGCTGTGGTGTCCCTTCATGGTCGGCGGCGCCGCGGCGCCGCTGGGCGGTGGTGATCATGGGGCAGGCGTGGCGCGACAGACAGGCCCAGCAGGCGTGGCCTGGCGCAGGCAAGGCCCGGCAGGAGTCACGGTGTCGGTGCCCCGGGCGTCTACCGGGCGCGGGTTGAGCCGGCGCTGCGCTCAGTGGCCGGGCGGAACGGCGCGGCGAGGGCAGGCACCTGGGACCGGCGGCGGCAGATGGACGCCCGCCATGCGGGCGCTGAGCGCGGGCAGGGTGAGCAGCGCGCAGGTCAGCAGCGGGCGTAGCAGCTTGGTGGCAACCACGTGGAGAAGTCCTTCCCGGGCGGTGGACAACCCGGCCGGGCACCCACGGGGAGGACTCGGCCAGGCATGACTGCGTGGCCGAAGGTCTCGTCCACCGGCCGGTGACCGGTCCCCGCTGCCGGAGAACGCGAGGTTCTCAGCGTGTCGACGTGCGGGCGTTGCGGACTACTCCCCTTCGGAGTGCCCTCCATCTTCCACATGTTTCGGAAATCGCGCAAGTGTCGAAACATAGGGTGAGCGGCAGGCCCTCGGCGCGAGACAATGGACAGACGATGTCGACCTCCCCAGCTCCGGGTTCACCCGGCGCCGAGCACCCACCGCCGACCCCTGCGCAACTGAGGGCGGCGGCCGAGACCTTCGCCCTGCTGGCCAGCCCGGTACGGCTGCACCTGATGTGGCTGATCACCCACGCCTCCTACGACGTCAGCACGCTGGCCACACACGCGGGCAGCAGCATCGCCACGGTCTCCCAGCACCTGGCCAAGCTCCGCCTGGCCGGCCTGATCAGCGCACGCCGGGACGGCCGCCGGACCCTGTACGCGGTGGAGGACCCGCATGTGATCACGCTGATTCGGCAGATCTTCGATCACATCGCCCCCGACGGGAGCCTGGCACCCGATCCTCCCCAGTAGCCTGCACCGGCCGCGGTTGGCTCGCCCCAGGGCGTGGTCCGCTGGGAATCAACGCCGGGTCACCAGGTCCTCGATGTAGCCGGCCGCGATGTCGTCGGGCGGGTTGGCGTACAGGCGCAGGTAGCGGTCGTTGGCGTGGCCCAGGCGGCGTTCGAGCTCGGCCCGCCGGAGCTCCGTCAGCGCCTCAGCGTCGTCGTGCGGGTCAAGCTGGCCGGCGTCCACCACCAGCAGCATGCGCACGTTGCCCGGATCCCCGATGCTGTCGGTGACCGCCTGCACCGCCGCTTGCGCGCTGCAGGCCTCGGCCGGTGCGAGCAGCCGATACGACTAGTAGCCCGTGATGACGGCATCGCGCCTCAGGCTCGAGTCACAGGGCGGGTTCTGCCTCGCGGGCCTTTCTGGGCAGCAGGAAGCTGGCCAGGAGGGTCAGCGCGATCATCGCGGCGACGATCCACAACGTGTCGGCTCCTGCGGCGGGCCCGGCGCTGAGCCCGCTGAAGAACACCGTCCCGAGCACGGCTGTCCCCAGAGCGCCGCCGACCTGCTGCAGCGTGGTGAGCGTGCCGGAAGCCGAGCCGGTCTCGTGCGGCTCGACACCGGCCAGTACGATGTCGAAGTAGGGCCCCATGATCAGCCCGGATCCCATCCCGGTGATGAGCAGAGCAGGAGCGAGCCGCCAGAATCCGGCCTCCGAGCCGAGCATCGGCACCAGGGCCAGGACACCGGCCGTCATCGTCACGGCCCCGGCGTACAGGACCTTGCGGCCATGACGCATGACCACCTGGACCACGCCCATGCCGACCACCATGCCGATGGACAAGGGAATGCCCGCCACCGCGGCCCGTAGCGGGCTGTAGCCGAGGCCCAGCTGAAGGTGCAGGTTGAAGATCAGGCCGAACCCCGAGAAGGCGGCGAAGTAGATCGTCCCGGTGGCCATACCGCCGAGGAACGCCCGCTTGCGGAACAAACTGGGCAGGATCAGCGGATCGCCGCCGCTACGACTCTTGCGGACCTCGTGCCATCCGAAGGCGGCGAACACCGCGACGGAGGCCGCCACCATCGCGAAGGTCCAGGCCGGCCAGCCATGCTCGCGGCCTTGCACCAGCGGGAAGAGCAACAGCAGTGCTCCGCACGAGGCGAGGACCGCGCCGGGCAGGTCGAGCCGAACTTCTGAAACCGGCTGGCCCGCGTGCAGGAACATGATCGCGGCGACCAGGACAGCCAGCCCAATGGGCAGATTGATCAAGAAGATCATGCGCCAGCCGATGCCGAGGAAGTCGGTGTCGACCAGCCACCCCGCCAGGGTGGGGCCGCCCACCGCCGACAATCCCATGACCGGGCCCATCGCGCCGAAGGCCGCCTGCAGTTCCCGGGGCGGGAACATTTCCTTCAGCATGCCGAGCCCCTGGGGGATCATGCAGGCGCCGAACAGGCCCTGTATCGCACGAGCGGTGATCATCATCTCCGGCCCGGTCGCGATCGCGCACAGCAGGGAGCCTGCCACGAAACCGCCGACGCCGATGAGGAACATGCGCTTGCGGCCGGCGATGTCGCCGAGCCTGCCGCCGACCAGCAGGCCGGCGCTCATGGCCAGGGTGTAGGCCACCCCGAGCCATTGAATCAGGGAGGTGCCGCCGCCGAGGTCGGCGCGGATGGCCGGGCCTGCGATGCTGGTGACGGTGGAGTCCAGCATCTCCATCACCGAGCCGGTGAGGATCACCGCCAGGGCCGGCCACCGCCACCGGTAGGACGTAGATGCGGCCGGGGGCGGTGGCGCTGATGGTGTCGCCGCGGATGTTGTCGGCGGTATCAGGGCGTCGGCCATTTGATGGGTTTCCTCATTCTGCGCGGAGGTGGGGCGTCCCGTTCGAGGTGGGAGAGGACGCCCAGGCAGGCCGGTGCCGGTCAGCGGAAGTCCGCGACATGGTCGCGTGCCCATTCGGCATAGCCGCGCGGGGGGCGTCCGGTGACCTGTTCCACGTCCGGCCAGACCCGCATCAGCGCCGACCAGTCCTGGTCGGCGTAGCCGCCGCCGTCGGGGTCGTCGCCGCCGTACTCGACGAAGCCCAGCATGAGGTCGGCCGACGCGGCGGCGAACCCGCCTTGTGCCTTCATCAGCTCGCGGGCGCGCTCGCGGGTGACCTCCTCGTAGCGGACGGGTTCGCCGAGCGCGTCGCCGATCGCCGCGACCTGCTCGCGCACGGTGACCAAGCCGGGCCCGGTCAAGGTGTACGCCTTACCGTGATGGCCGTCCCGCAGCAGCGCGGCGACGGCGACCGTGGCGATGTCGGCCTCGTGGATCAGGTTCATCGGCTCGTCCGCGAAGGGATAGCGCACCACCCGCTCGGCCCTGATGGACGGCGCCCACAGTTGCAGCATGTTCGTCATAAACCCGCACGGCCGCACATGCGTCCATTCCAGCCCGGACTCCTCCACCGCCTGCTCCACCGGGTTGACGTGCAGGCCGGCGGTCACCGATGCCGCCGACAACACCACGACGCGCCGTACACCGGCCTGACGGGCCAGCGCGACGACCTCGCGGGCGCGCTCCTCCACGGGAAACAGGTACATGCGCTCCACGCCGTCAAGTGCGGCGGCCACGCTCGCGGGCTCGGTGAGGTCGCCCTGGACGACCTCCACCTGCGGCGGCAGCTTGGCCGCAGCGGGGTTGCGGGTCAGCGCCCGCACCTCCGCGCCCGCCCGCACGAGCTGGTCCACCACGTGGCGGCCGACGATCCCCGTCGCCCCGGTCACCAGGATCTTCATCTGCGTTCCTTCCGCTGTGTCGTTCACGAAGGCAACGCTAGAGCGGCTTCCGGTCACTTCCTGACCGGAAGGTGAGAGAACCTGGAAACATGGCGAACACGAGCGCGCGCATGCTGCGACTGCTGTCCCTGCTGCAAACCCACCGCCACTGGCCCGGCCTGGAACTGGCCGACCGGCTCGCCGTCAGCGAGCGCACCTTGCGCCGCGACATCGACCGGCTGCGCGAGCTCGGCTACCCGGTCCACTCCGGCCGCGGCTCCGCCGGCGGCTACCAGCTCAGGTCCGGCGCCGCGATGCCGCCCCTGCTGCTCGACGACGAGGAGGCCGTCGCCATCGCCGTCGGCCTGCGCACGGCCGCCGGCGGCACCGTCGAAGGCGTCGAGGAGTCCTCGCTGCGCGCGCTGACCAAGGTCGTCCAGGTCATGCCTCCCCGATTGCGCCGCCGCGTGGACGCGCTGCGCACCTATACGGTCACCGCCCCGGCGGGCGGTCCTCACATCGACGCCACCACGCTCACCGCGATCGCCCAGGCGTGCCGGGATGACGAACGGCTCACCTTCACCTACGCCGCCCCATCCGGCGAGCCGGCCACCCGGCTGGTCGAGCCACACCGGCTCGTCTCGCTCAAGCGCCGCTGGTACCTGGTCGCCTGGGACCTCGACCGCGCCGACTGGCGCATCTTCCGCCTCGACCGCCTCACCGGCCCGGCCGCCACCGGAGCCCGCTTCCGCCCGCGCGACCTGCCCGCCGAGGACGCCGCCGCGTTCGTCGCCGAACGGCTCGGCTCCCGTCCCACCCGGTACGAGGTCACCGTCCTCCTCCACACGCCGGCCAGCACGGTGGAGCCGGTCGTCGCCGTCACCGGTGGGTGGGTCGAGGCCGTTGACGACGACTCCTGCCGCCTGCGCCTGCAGGTGGACGCCTTCGACTGGCCGGTGCTCGTTCTGGCCGCCGTAGGCGCGGAATTCGACGTCATCGATCCGCCCGAATTCCGCCACTACCTGCGCGACGTCGGCCGGCTCTTCCTGCGCGGCGGCACCGCCTAGTGTCATGCGCCAAGGCCGCCCTGGCCAACTTCGGCAAGGCCCTGTCCAAGGAGGTCGCCGACCGGGGCGTACGGGTCAACACGATCAGCCCAGGCCCGGTCGCGACGGACCTGTGGATGGGAGCGGGCGGGGTCGCGGAAACCGTGGCGGGCGCCACCGGCGGCACCCCCGGTGATGTCGCCGAGCACGTCGCCGCGACCTCCGCCGTGGGTCGCTTCATCAGCCCGGTAGAGGTCGCCGACCTGGTCCTTTACCTGGCCGGGGACGTGGCGGCGAACATCACCGGCAGCGACTTCCACATCGATGGCGGCCTGGTCACGACTCTCTGAGACCACTCCGGCAAGGGCGATGATCTCCACACCAGCGCGGTGAGCACGTGTGGGTGCTGAGAGCTGTGTCACCTGCCTCGATCTGGGAAGCATCCCGTGCTCAGGACGGGCGAGGGGCGCGGCGGTCCTGGCGTTGGGCGAGTTCTTCGTCGTCGACCAAGGTGAGCATCGGCTTGCCGGGTTCGCACAGCATGGTGACGGTGAAGCGAACCGGGATGTCGTCGCGGTTGTTGCCGTCCTGGTAGTGGATGACATCGCCACCCTGCGCCCAGAACGCCTCACCGGCGCGCACGACGCGCTCCGGCTCGCCTTCCAGCTCCAGCAGCATCTCGCCTTCCACCACATAGCCGAACGCCGGCCCCGAGTGCCGGTGCGGCGGCGTCCCGGGGTCGCCCGGCGGGAACTCGACGACGACGGTCATCGCGTGCGCGCCCGGCGGGATGAAGGGCGGTTCTGCTTCCTGCAGCATGGTGATCGCCGTCTGCCATGCGGTCGATCTCGGTTTGGGCTGAGCGGTTGCCGACTCGTGATCGGGCATGGGAACTACCTCCGTGACCTATGGGAATGGAGCCTGGGCGGGGCGCGCTACTTGTCTGCGGCGTTCCGGCTGAGCCAGTCGCTGTAGCGGATCTGGCCGAGGGTGGCGCCGTCACCCGGCACCAGCGACCGCTCGAGCAGCTCCGCGCCGAAGTAGTGCGCGTGCGGGTCGGTGACCACCTCGCGCGGATCACCCCAGGAGGCCAGCGCGTCGCGGAAGAACTCGTCCATCCTGAGCTGCTCGGGCCCGGCCACCTCGACTCTGCCGTTCAACGGCGTCCCCACCGCGACCCTGCCGATCGCCTGCGCGACGTCATCTCCCGCGATGGGCTGGAAGAGCACGGGCGCCATCCGCACGGTGTCGCCGTCCGTGGCCGCGTCGGCGATTCTCCAGACGAACTCGAAGAACTGGGTGGCGTGCACGAGCGAGAACGGGATCGACGACTTCTCGATCAGCTGCTCCTGGGCGATCTTCGCCCGGAAGTAGGCGTTCCCGGGCGGCCGCTCCGTTCCCACGACCGACAGCGCGACGTGGTGGCCGACGCCGGCCGCCGCCTCCGCGGCGATCAGGTTGCGGGTGGAGGTCTCGAAGAACTCCAGCACGGCCGTCTCCTCAAAGGAGGGAGCGTTCGACACATCGATCACCACCGACGCGCCCGCCAGCGCCTCGGCCAGCCCTTCGCCGGTGAGGGTGTTCACGCCGGTGCTCGGTGCCGCCGCCACCGCCTCGTGACCGTGCTCACCGAGCTTGGTCACGAGCTTCGACCCGATCAGGCCAGTCCCGCCGATGACCACGATCTTCATGACAAACCTTCCTGTTCCCGAAGCACCTCTTGCCAACTGGTCGCACGCCAGGACAGGGCAGTCTGCCGACCTGTGACAGTCCCCAGCAGAATCTCTTCGGCCGCCTCCAGCGGCCCTCGTCCTGTCTCTGCTTCCACAAACCGGGCGGCAAACTTTCAGCAACCGTCGCCGACGTCCCTGCCTGCGGAGACGTACAGCTGCGCGGCCCTCGGCGAGCCAATGGGCGAACGGTGAGTCGGAAGGCTCCACCACCACGGGGCTGAACGCGACGTGGCGTCTCGTCGGGGTTGACCAGGCGCAGCGTCACGGAAATGACGCTGCGCCACTGGGCAGGCCCTCCCGCCGCCCGCGGGCGTGCCGTTGCCGCGCGGAGCGCCGGGAGGTTTGATGGAGATCATGGCACTCGACGAGCTGCGTGACCTTCTTGGCCGCCATGCCCGCCCCGACCTGCGGACACCGATCGAGGACGTCCTCGTCTTCAAAGCCGAGCGCCCCGGGCCGCCCACGCCGACGACGTACGGCCAGGTACTGGCGGTCGTAGCCCAGGGGACGAAACGCTTTGCACTCGGCGACCGGGTCCATGAGTACGGGGCGGGTCAGTACCTGGTGGCCTCCGTCGACCTGCCAGTCACGGCCTGTTTCGCCGAGGCTGCCCCCGAGCTGCCCGGACTGGGGTTCGGGCTGACGCTGCGCCGGACGGACGTGGCCGACGTGCTGCTGCAGGCGGGCGGTGACCTGCCCGAGCTCCCCGAAGGGGCGCCGCCCGGCCTGGCCGTCAGCACCGCCCCCGCCGACCTCCTGGACGCCGTCGTCCGCCTGCTACGCCTGCTCGACCGGCAGCGCGACATCGCGGTCCTCGCGCCCCTGATCAAGCGGGAGATCATCTGGCGGCTGATCACCGGCGAGCAGGGGGCGATCGTGCGCCAGTTCGGCCTGCCGGACAGCAGCCTCAGCCACATCGCCAGGTCCGTGCAGTGGATCCGCGACCACTACGCCGAGCCGTTCCGCGTCGAAGACCTCGCCAGGCGGGCGAACATGAGCGTCTCGGCGTTCCACCGGAACTTCCTGGCCGTCACCTCGATGAGCCCGATCCGCTTCCAGAAGCAGATCCGCCTCCAGCAGGCCAGGTTGCAGCTCGCCGCGGCGCCGGCCGACGTCGCGGCGGTCGGGCGGCGGGTGGGGTATGACAGCCCGTCGCAGTTCAGCCGGGAGTACCGCCGCCAGTTCGGGATTCCGCCCAGCCGGGACGCGGTTCTTCGATGACCCGGTCGAGGCGGATGGGCAGGGTCCGCTGCCGCACTCCGGTGGCGTGCCAGACGGCGTTGGCGACGGCCGCTGCCGTGCCGACGTTGCCGATCTCGCCGGCGCCCTTCACACCCATCGGCATGCCCGGCTCGTGGTCGGGGACGAACCCGGCCTCGATGTCGGGCACATCGGCGTGCGCGGCGATGTGGTAGCCGGCGAAGTCGGCGTTGACGTGCCGTCCTGAGACGGGGTCGCGCAGTCCCTCCTCGTGCAGGGCCATCGACAGGCCGCCGATCATCCCGCCGACGACCTGGCTGCGGGCCAGGAGCGGGTTGACCACCCGTCCGATCGCGAACATCCCGAGCAGGCGGCGCACGCGCACCTCACCGGTATCCGGGTCGACGCCCACTTCAGCGAAGACAGCGCTGAAAGCATGCCGTTCGCGGGCGGCGAGTGCGCCGAGCGAGAAGGTCGTGTCGGCGGTGGCGGTCCCGCGCAGGCCCTGGTCGCGCAGCGTGGCCGCGGCCTCGGTGATCGCCCAGGCCCAGGAGGTCGTCCCCCGGGAGCCGCCCGCACCCCAGGCGGGGCCGAGGACGCTGTCAGAGATCCTCAGCCGGATCCGCTCGAGGCCGGTGGCGAGCGCGTCGGCTGCGATCGCGGTCAGGGCGGTGCGCGCCCCGGTGCCGAGGTCGGTGGCCCCGATGGCGATGGTGAAGGTCCCGTCGGGTTCGGCGGTGATCGACGCCGACGACGGGAAGGCGCCCGCGCTGAACGACGTGGCCGCCATCCCGGTGCCGATCAGCAGCGCACCCTCCCGTCGCCGGCGCGGCCGGTGGTCGCGGCCCTCCCAGCCGAACCGGCGCGCCCCTTCGGTCAGGCACGCCACCAGGTTCCTGCTGCTGTACGGCAGGCCGGACACGGGCCCGACCTCCGGCTCGTTGCGCAGCCGCAGCTCCAGAGGGTCCATGCCGAGGCGCTCGGCCAGCTCATCCATGGCCGATTCGAGGGCGAACGAGCCGGGCGCGGCGCCGGGCCCGCGCATCGAGTACGGCGGCAGGATGTCGAGCGGCACCGCGCTGAGCCGGGTCCGGATCGCGGGAGCGGCGTAGAGCGTCTTGGTGAGCTCGGTGCACCCCTCGATGTACTCGGCCAGTGGCGAGATCTCGAATGCCGCCTCGTGCCGGATCACCCGCAGCCGGCCGTCGGTGTCGGCTCCGAGCGTGACTCGTTGGTCGGTCGCCGGGCGCATCGCGGTTGCGAGGAACACCTGGGCGCGGGTGAGCGTGACCCGGACCGGCCGCTGGAAACGCGTGGCGGCCATCGCGGCCAGGATCAGCTGCGGCCCGCACAGCCCTTTCGACCCGAAGCCGCCGCCGACGTGCTCGGTGCGGACGCGCACCTGGTCGAGACGGAGGGAGAACAGCGCGGCCAGGGTGGCGGCGACGGCGAACGGGCCCTGGTTGGAGTCGATCGCGTGCAGAACCCCGTCCTCCCACCAGGCGGTGGCCGCGTGCGGCTCCATGGCGCAGCAGTGTTCCTCAGGCGTGCGGTAGCGCTCTTCGACCACGACCGCGGAGGCGGCGAGTCCCGCTTCGACGTCGCCGACGTCTGCGGGGCCGTCGAAGATCGTCGCTGCGGGTCTCGCGGCCGGGTGGGACGCGGTGAAGGCTGTGTCGTGCGGTGCGGCATCGTAGGTGACCGTCAGGGCGGCGGCGGCCGCTTGGGCCTGCTCCGGGGTCTCGGGATCACGAGCGCGATCGGGCGGCCCGCGAAGGGGATCGCCGCGTCCTGGAGGAGCTGGAGGTTGCCGTCGGGACCGAAGAAGCCGCCCGCCTTTGGGCTCAGACGCGGCGCATCGGTGTGGTCGATCACGCCGATCACGCCGGGCATGGTCCGGGCCGTCGTCGGGTCGATCGCGGGATGCGCCCGTGGGACACGGTGGACAGCACGGGCGCGCCGAAGAGCAGGCCGGGCACGGGCACGTCGGCGGCGTAGCGGGCCCGGCCGGTGACCTTGTCCTGTCCCTCCAGGCGCGGGCGGGACGCCCCGACGGCGCCGGTCGTCGTGTTCACCGGCGGGTCTCCTCTCGGGACAGGGTGGTGAGGGCGGCGACGATCAAGTTGCGGGCGAGCGTCACCTTGTAGCCGTTGCCGGGCAGTGGGTCGGCGGCGGCCAGCTCGGCTTCCGCGGCGGCCCGGAGCAGGTCGGGGTCCCAAAAGCGCCCTCCGGCCTCGGGTCGGTCGCCGGGGTTGTCCCGCAGGACGGCCTCGGCGGTCCGGGCGCGCCAGGGACGAGAGGCGACGCCGCCGAGGGCGATGCGCGCCGAACCCGTCGCTTCGTCCAGACCTGCGGCGATCGAGACCGTCGCGAAGGCGTAGGACGCGCGCTCGCGCACCTTCCGGTAGCGCGAGCGCGGCGAGAGCGCCGATCCAGGCAGGAGTACCGCCGTGATCAAGGCGCCGGGCGGCAGCGCCGTCTCCCGGTGCGGCGTCTGGCCCACCGGCGGATAGAACGCCTCGAGCGGGATCTCGCCCACCCCGTCGAGCGTCTCGTACCGGACGACGGCGTCGAAGGCGACCAGCGCCACCGCCAGGTCCGACGGGTGGGTGGCGGCGCAGTGTTGCGAGCGGCCGAGGACGGCGTGGTTGTGGTGCTCCCCGGCGAGCGCGGGGCACCCGCTGCCGGGCATCCGCTTGTTGCATGGCTGCGACACGTCGGCGAAGTAGCCGCACCGGGTCCGTTGCAGCAGGTTGCCGCCGACCGTGGCCATGTTGCGCAGCTGGCCGGAAGCTCCGGCCAGCACCGCCTGGCTCACCGCCGGGTAGCGCCGCCGTACCTCGGGGTGGGCGGCGAGGTCGCTGTTGGTCGTCGTGGCACCCACGGACAGCCCGCCGTCCGGTAGTTCGCCGATCCCCGAGAGCGGCAGGCGCCGTACGTCGACCAGCCGGTCGGGGATCTCCACGCCGCTCTTCATCAGGTCCACGAGGTTCGTGCCGCCACCCAGGTAGCGGGCGCCGGTGCTGCCGGCGACGAGCGCGTCGCGGACGTCGCTCGCGCGCCGGTAGGCGAACTCCCTCATCGCGTCACCTCCAGGACGGCGCGCACGATCGACGGGTAGGCGCCGCAGCGGCACAGGTTGCCGCTCATCCGCTCGCGTACCTCCGCCGCGTCCAGCGTGGCAGGAGGGCCGTCGGGGGAGACGTCACCGCTCACCGCGCTGGGCCAGCCGGCCGCGTGCTCGGCCAGCATCGCGACGGCCGAGCAGAGCTGCCCCGAGGTGCAGTAGCCGCATTGGAAGCCGTCGTGTGCCACGAAGGCGGCCTGGAGCGGATGGTCGAGGCCCGCGACGGTCGTGACTTCGGCGCCTTCGGCGGCGACGGCGAGGGTGAGGCAGCCGTCGAGCAGGACGGTGCAGGCGCCGCACTGGCCGTGGTCGCAGCCCTTCTTCGGTCCGGTGCGGTCGAGGTCCTCGCGCAGGGCGTCGAGGAGCGTCCGTCTGTTGTCGACGGTGAGTTCGTGCGTCACTTCGTCGACCCGCAGCGAGATCGTGCTGCTTGTGGGATCGGTCATGGTGTTTCCTTTCTCGGCCGCGATTCCACGGCGATCAGGACGATGAGGAGGGCGGCGACGGC
Source organism: Nonomuraea sp. NPDC003804 (assembly GCF_040610675.1). Taxonomy (NCBI): domain Bacteria; kingdom Bacillati; phylum Actinomycetota; class Actinomycetes; order Streptosporangiales; family Streptosporangiaceae; genus Nonomuraea; species Nonomuraea sp. NPDC003804. Next base: position 65,999 of record NZ_JBEXMT010000015.1, on the reverse strand, counting down.
AGCCAGGCCGGCCAGGGGTGGGAGGGCGGCGGTGACCGGGGTGAGCGCCAGGGCCGCGGCGGCCGCGATGAGCCGCCGGCGGTCCGGCGTGCCGTACAGGCGTAGCCCGAGGAGCACGTGCCCGGCCAGGTACAGGGCGACGCCGCCGCACAGGGCGAGCGCCGAGAACGTCCCGAGGGGGTCGGCGACGTCCGCGTGGGCGACCACGCCTTCGACGCCGAGGGCGGTGAGCACGATCCCGGCGACGAGCGGGAAGTGGCCGTAGGTGTAGGCCTCGACCGCCAGCAGGACCCGCCGCTCGCCCCCGGCCGCCCCGAGCCGCCGCTCGGCGGGCCCCGCGACCTGGTCGAAGTACAGCCACCACAGGCAGACCGCGATCGCGATGCCGAGGACGGCCGCCAGGAGCAGCGTCGCGCCGACGGGACGGCCCGCGGCCCCGGCGCCGATCGCGACCACCGACTCGCCGATGGCCAGGATCATGAACAGACCGTGCCGTTCGGCCAGGTGGGATGGGCTGTGCAGCCGCCACGCGCCGCGCCTGGCGGTCAGGTAGATACCGGCCCAGTCCACCAGGAGCGCCAGCGCGAACAGCGCCACCTGCGCCCACCCGCCCAGCAGCGCCCCCGACACCAGCAGGACCGCGCCGGCCAGCATCGGCAGCCCGGTGACGGCGATCTGGCGGCGCAGCCCCGCGTCGCCCGCCGCGGCCACGGAGTAGGCCGTGAGGTGCACCCAGCGGACCAGCAGGTAGGCGCCGACGAGCACGAGCGGCGCGGCCCCGCCGTTCCACGCCTCGGGGATGGTCAGCGCGACCACGAACATCGCGCCCATCGCCACGACCATCCACGCCCGCAGCGGCCCCTCGTCGGCCCGCGAGTGGTTGCCGAGCCAGGTGTAGCCGGACCAGGTGCCCCACAGCAGGGCGAGCACGAGCAGTCCGCGCAGCTCGCCGCGCGCGTCGTGCTCGCCCGCCATGAAGCCGGTCACCTGGGTGATCGCGAAGACGTAGACGAGGTCGAAGAAGAGCTCGAACGGCGTGGCCCGATGGTCCTCGGCGGTCGGGCGGACGCTTTCCGCCTTCCACCGGAGGTCCTTCCGCCGCGCGTCCTTCCGCCGCACGACGCCGCCTATCCGGAGACGGCCGGCGCCGCGACGTGCGGCCGGCGGCAGAAGTAGGTGAACGCAGGCGGCAGGTTGGCCCACACCGTACGGCTGGCCACGAACTCCTCGAACCTCCCGCCGAGGGCCGAGCGCAGCCTGCGCGCCGGGGGAGCCCACCGGGTGTGGGAGTAGCCGAAGGTCGTGAACACCCCGCGCGGGGCGAGCGCCCCGGTGACGGAGGCGAGGAGGTCGTCCTGCACGTCGGCCCTGAACGCTACCCACGGCAGCCCGCTCACGATCACGTCCGCTCGGCCGCACCCGCGCTCGGTCAGCACCCTGTCGAGCTCCCGCGCGTCGGCCAAGACCACCTCGACCTGCGGGAAGCGGGCGGCGAGCCGTTCGGCGAAGCGCTCGTTGACCTCGACGGCCACATGCCTGCCGCGCCCCGCGAGCCGCCGCTGGACGGCCTCGGTGAACGCGCCGGTGCCGGGTCCGAGCTCGACGACCAGCGGGTCGCCCTCGCCCGTGACCGGCGAGGTGACCAGCTCGGCCAGCGGCCCGCCGCTGGGGGCGACCGCGCCGACGGTCAGCGGGGCGCGCAGGAACTCGCGCAGGAACGTGGTGCGCTCGCTCATCGCCCCGCCTCCAGGATCCGCGCGAGCCAGTCGTGCCGGGTACGGCGAGCCGCCGCCGAGATCCCGGCCTGCGGGAGAAGCGCGTCGAAGCCGTGGCACCCGCCCGCCCACACGTGCAGGTCGGCCTGTCCACCGGCGGCCCAGATCCGGGTGGCGTAGGCGACGTCCTCGTCGCGGAAGACCTCGGCGGACCCGGCGTCGACGTAGGCGGGCGGCAGCCCGGACAGGTCGTCGGCGACCGCGGGGGAGACGTATCCGGGCACTGCCCCGGCCCCGAGGTCGCCGAGCACCGCCCGCCACCCGTACTCGTTCATCTCGCGGGTCCATACGCCGGGCTCCCCGGCGTATTGGTGGCTGGAGGTGGTGATGTTGCGGTGGTCGAGCATGGGGCAGATCAGCAGCTGCGCGACTATCGGCGGGCCGCCTCGGTCGCGTGCCAGAAGCGCGACCCCGGCGGCGAGCCCGCCACCTGCGCTGACGCCCGCGACGACGATCCGTTCCGGGTCGACGCCGAGGTCGGCGGCGTGCTCGGCCACCCACAGCAGGCCCCGGTAGCAGTCCTCGACCAGGGCCGTGCCGGTGGCCTCCGGCGCGAGCCTGTACTCCACGGAGACGACGACGGCCCCGAACGAGTCGAGCCATTCGAGCGGGATGTCGATCTGCGAGAACCGGTCGCCCATCACCATCCCGCCGCCGTGCATCCAGTAGACGCACGGCGCCAGCCGGGGCGCGGGCGGGCTGAAGAGTGACAGCGGGACGGGAGCGGCGACCTCCCTGTGCACCGCGTCGCGGCCGTCGAGCAGGACGTCGAGCGGAGTGGGCGGGATGGCGCGGAGCCGCGCGAGCGACTCGGCCGTGAGCTCGACGGCCAGCGGCAGTTCGGCGAGGAACGCGCCCACCTCGGGATCGAGCCCGGGCCGGGCGGACATGGTGGTCATCGGGACTCCTGACTCGTGGAGCGGGTCGGTTCCACCACTGTCGTCGGCGCGCCACGCCGTCACATCAGTCAGATGACTCCGGTGCGCGGGGCCGTGACTTAGCCGCTCATGACTGAGGCAGGGCGTCCCTGAGCTCGGCGCGGGAGGTGATGCCCAGCTTGGGGAAGACGCGGTACAGGTGCGCGCCGACCGTCCGGTGCGACAGGTACAGCCGGGCGGCGATCTGCTTGTTCGTCAGCCCGCTCGCCGCCAGCCGCGCGATCTGCAGCTCCTGCGCGGTCAGCGCGTCGGGGCCGCCGAAGGGCGGGTCGGCCTGGCGGTGGCCCGCGGCGCGCAGCTCGCGGCGGACGCGTTCCAGCCACGGTTCCGCGGCCATGGCGGCGAAGCCGTCGCGTGCGGCAAGCAGGTGACGTCGGGCCCCCGCGGCCGCGCCGGTACGGCGGAGCTTCTCGCCGAGGACCAGCCGGACCCGGGAGGCGTCCCACAGCCATCGCTCCCCGTCGGGGTGCGTCAGCAGCGACTCCAGCCGTCCCACCGCCCGGTCGTCGTCGAAGGCCAGCAGGTCGGCCCCGGCCTGCAGCAGCGCCATGCGGCCCGACAGGGCGGCGACGTCCGCGGCGCGCATCGCCTCGGCGTGCGCCCGGGCCTCGGCCCTCCGCCCTGTGCGCACGGCCGCCTCGACCAGGTCGAACATCACCCACGTGCAGTGCGGGACGTGCGAGGCGAGTACCCCGGGCGGGCTCATCGCCGCCGCATGGCGGAAGGCGGCGTCGAAGTCGCCCTGCGCCATCGCGGCGAGCGTCCGCGGATGGCGTGCGAACAGCGTCGCGGCCGTCACGCCGCGCGGCAGCGCCCAGTGAACCATCTCCTCGGCCAGCGAGACGGCCTCGTCTGCGCGGCCGCGCCCGGCCGCGACGATCGCGCCGTTGTAGAGGAAGTACCAAGCGAAGAACGAGAAACCGCTCGCGGCACAGACGCGGCGGCCCTCCAAGGCGAGCTCTTCCGCCTCGTCCCAGCGGCCGGTCAGATAGTCGTCCAGGCACAGGTGCATGAGGGCGCCGAGGTGGCGGCGCGGGGCCCCGCCGTCCCTGCCCTGCCGGACCAGCCGCCAGGAGGACTCGCGGCAGTCGCCGAGGCGGTCCAGGTAGACCGAGGCGGTGCCGATGCGCATGATCCGGGTCGGGTCTGTCTCGTCGGCGAGCGTGGCAAGGATCGCCTCGCCGGTGGCCAGGGCCGGTGCGCCCGTGCGGACGGGGTCGGGGAAGGTCGCGCTCACCAGCGCCAGCACTTCGGGCGGCTCCGGCTTCATCCTGTGCAGCGCCCGGTAGAACGGCTCCCAGTACTCGGGGGCGCCGCCGTACCAGCTCAGGAGCATCAGCGTGTGCATCGCCTCGGCCAGCGCGGGGTCCTCGGCCCGGTAGCCGTGCCCGGCGGTCTCTATGGCGCCGACCAGGAGCCGGTGGGCGGTGGCCACGTCGCCGTCCCCGTTGAGCATGAGGAAGGCGGCCGCGTTGGCCGCGTGCAGCGAACCGGCCGGGTCGGAGCCGGCGCGGCGGGCGTTGGCGAGGAGCGTCATCGCGTCGTCGGTCGCGCCGCTCGCCTCCGCGCCGATGTAGGCCGCCTCCGACAGCCTGCGGCCGCGGTCGGCGCTCGTGGCGCTCAGCTCGGCGGCGCGGATCAGCGCCGCGACCGCCGCGAACGCGTCGCCGCGCCGCATGACCCGGTGCGCGGAGTCCTCGAGCAGGCGCGCCACCGGCTCGTCGGGGCCGGTCGCCGCCGCGGCCAGGTGCCAGGCGCGCCGCTCCTGGTCGTCAGGGAGGGCAGCGGCGAGGGCGAGGTGCGCCTTCCTGCGCTCCTCGTGCGTGGACCCCGCCACGATGGCCGAGCGGATCAGCGGGTGGCCGAACTCGATCCGCGCCGCGCCGTCGTCGACGCGCACCAGCCGGGCACGTTCGGCGGGGGCGAGATCCGCCAGCCCTGCCGCTTCTCCGAGCGCCGTTCTGAGCACCCGCACGTCGCCCGCGCCTTCGAAGGCGGCCAGCAGCAGGAGGGCGCGGGTCACCTGCGGAAGGTCCGCGATCCGTGAGGCGAACACGGACTGGAGCCGGTCGCTCAGCGGGACGACCTCGGCGTGTGGCACGGCCTGCCGCACGGTCCCCCGCATGGTGGCAGGCAACTCGGTCAGCGCCAGCGGATTGCCCCGCGCCAGGTCGAGCAGCCGCTCGCGGATCCGCGCAGGCAGGCCGGGGCAGCGGCCCTCCACCAGTTTCTCGGCAGCCTCGTGGGCGAGCGGTCCGACGACCGTCTCGGCGAGCCCGCGCGGGTCGAGCCGGCTCTCCGCGCCCGTCCGCGCGGAGAGCAGTAGCGCCGCCCCGGCCCCCTCCACGCGGCGCGCGAGGAAGCCGAGTGCGGCGGCGCTCGCGCGGTCGATCCACTGGACGTCGTCCACGAGCAGGGCGAGCGGCGTCTCGGCGGCGACCGTCCTGACGAGCAGGAGCGCCGCGTTGCCGACCAGCAGGGCGTCCGTGGGCGCTCCGACGCCGAACCCCAGCGCCACCGAGAGCGCCTCGCGCAGCGGGGGCGGCAGCCGCTCCATGTCGGCGTGCAGCGGCAGGAGGAGCTGGTTGAGACAGGAGTAGCTGACGTCGGCCTCGAACTCGGAGCCGGCGGCGCGCAGCACCCGCATGCCCGACGCGCCCGCGAGCTCCGCCGCGGCGGCCACCAGCGCGGACTTGCCCACTCCCGGATCGCCCCCCAGCAGCAGTGCCCGTCCCCGGCCCTCCACGACGGAGAGGAAGCGGGAAAGCTGTTCCAGTTCGGCCTCCCGGCCGACGAGTTCGACTATGGCCACAGGTCCCTCACGGCGTCGGTGGTGCGGCGAGAATAACCGGCGCCGTGCGGCCGGACGGGCTCCGTGCGCACGATGACGGAGAGTGGGCGGGATCAGGCAGAGGTTCGCCACGATCGGGCACGTCACCTCACGGTGGCGGCGGGCCGCAGATCGGCTGGTGCGGCCCTGCCGTGGCGTAGAGCGCACGTGCGGCGTCGAGTTTCATACCGCTGATTTCTGCACTCGGACTTCCCGCGGGCCAGCCGGGAACAGCGGGAGGCGGACGCGGGCGCGCCCGTCGGGGTGGCCGTCCGGGTGCCGGACACACCGCATCTTCGCAGCGGGCCTTCGTCGGTACTACCCGAAGACCACCACTGCATGAAACCCATGCTCGAGCAAGCAGCGGCTGACCACGCGATTGCCGCAGGCAGAGCATGACCCGTTGGCAGCTGCCGATGAAGCCGCACTCCTCCACCAGCCGCTTGTGGACCACCGACCCTTCAGCAGGATCTGGGCCTGCAGTCACGCGTCGATGATCGGCGCATACGGCGGGATCTGCGCCTGCCGAAAATTACATTCATACAGTTCAAGCGACATGTGAGTATTCGTGCAGAGCTCCGCCGAGCCGTTCTTGTCGGCGTACGTTGAGGTTGGCCACTCTGGCTGGATCATGATCGGATCCGGGACGGCGCGTAGTGGAGCCGGCGGCGCCTGCGGCGAAGCCGAAGATCGTGCGCGGGTCGGTCGTCCGTTATCGGGCGCGCCGCTGAGTGCCCAAACGATCGTCCCGGCCGCGCCGATGGCGGCGCCCGGGACGGCGCGGCGTCTCGGTCACGGTACGGCGGGCCAGCAGCAGCACCACCAGCTCGATCGGGACCTCGAACATGGTCCAGCGCCAGGTGCCGTGCTCGGTGGCCAGACCGCCGAGCACGAGGCCGAGTGTGCCGCCACTGATGCTCACCGCCGAGAAGAGGGCGAGGGCGCAGTGCCTGCCTGTCCCATCGGAGACGCTGGTGGTCAGCAGCGCGAGATGCCGGGCGCGGCCAGCGAGGCGCCCAAGCACTGGACCGTGCGGGCGATGATCAGTTAGGCGGGCTCCTACGCGAAGCCGCCGGCCAGCGAGGCGAGCGTGAACACGGCAGACCGAGCTCCATGACGCACAGGCGGCCGTAGGTGTCTCCCAGCCGGCCGTCCAGTAGAAGGAGGCGGCCCGAAGGCCAGGTGTAGGCGTTGAGCACCCACAGCGCGGCCGGGGTGAAGCCCAGGTTGGACGCGATCTGCGGGAGGCGACATTGACGATGGTCGCGTCCATGGCGAGCATCAGCTGCGCGACAAGCACGACCACCAGGCCGACCGAGGAACGACCGGCTCGGGGGGTGATCGATGATCACGGCAGTGGAAGAGAGTGGAGCGCCTTCGCCTTCGGGCAGACCCTCGTGGAGGGCACCCGGGTGCGGTCGGCTGGGACCGACGCCCACACTGCACGTCGCACGCCGGCCGCGAATCAACCCATCACTCGTCTCAGCGTCAGCGGCGGCCCATGACACCAGCGACGTGCCAGAGGCCAGGGGTGTGCGTCGTGCCCGTGCCCCAGCCAGCCGGGCGAGAGCCGGACCTTTCCACGCCGGCCCTCACGACTGGCTGGGCTGGGAAGCGGCCTCCGCAGCGGGCCGTTCCCGACGGCACGGGGACACGACGAATCTCGCAGCGTAGTCGAGTGCCTGCCGGCCGGGCCGGGGCGCCACGCGCGCCCGCGCATAGAGGGGCCCGAATAGTCCGAAAACCCTGGTCGCCGTGCCCGGGGTCCCGGTAGTAATCGCGGAAAATCCAACGGATGTACCCCTGACCTGCCCTGATGTGAGGGCGTCTCGATTTTCCGCCGTTGCTACCGGAACCTCCTTCAGCCGGAACCCGGGTCCGACATGGTCGCGGCCCGGTCGAGGCGGTCGCAGACCTCGCGCAGCACCGGGACCAGCTCCGGCGGATCCAGCACCTCGAAGTCGAACCCCTTCACCGCCACGTGCACCGCCAGCTCACGCAGCGAGTTCGAGCCGGCCGTGAACAGGCAGGTGCGCGCGTCCACGGCCTCCAGCCGTCCAGCGCCGGGCGACGTGCGCGGCGCCACCGCCTCAAGCGGGGCGTGGAAGAGGACGCGGGCCTGGTACGTGTACGGCGCCGAGGTGATGGCGTGCGAGACGTAGGCGGCCGCGTCCTCCTCGGGCGGCATGCGCGGCGTGAAGCGCGCCCCCGGTGGCCCGAGTGGCTCCTCGATCCGGTCGACCCGGAAGGTACGCCAGTCGTCCTTGGCCACGTCCCACGCCACCAGGTACCACCGGCGCGGGGTGTGCACCAGCCGGTGCGGCTCGACCTCGCGCGCGGTGACACCGTCGCGCCCCCGGTAGCGCAGCCGCACCCGGCGCCGGTCGCGGCACGCGGTGGCGATCGCGGCCAGCAGATCGGCGCTGACCTCCGGATCGGCCGCCCCGGGCAGCGCCACGGTCGCCGCGCGGAACGCCTCCACCCGGTGCCGCAGCCGGGAGGGCAGGAGCTGCTGGAGCTTGGCCAGCGCCCGCACCGCACCCTCCTCCAGGCCGGCGACGCTGCCCGTCGCGGCCGTACGCAGGCTGATCGCCACCGCCACGGCCTCCTCGTCGTCGAGCAGCAGCGGCGGCAGAGCAGCTGCTCGGTCTGGATCACGACGTCTTGTTCGTCGGTGGAGCAGCGGGCATAGCCGACGCGGGTTCCATTCACTCGCTCAAGCGTTCCGGATAGGGGGCCTTCACCGGAACAGTTTGCGGAACATCTGTACGGAACACTCTGACCTGGGGCGGTTGCCCGGGCGGCTGGTGTTCCGGTGGGGGATCCCCTAACGGAACAACCCGCGAGTGGACATCCTGGCCAAGGGGTGGCTCAGATTTCCTTGAGGAAGACGATGGCGTCGGTCTGGTCGGTGGTGGCCGGGTCGAGGGGGAACATGTGTGGTCGGCCGGGACGCGGGGCGTTGGCTTCCGGTCGAGGACGGCGGCGAGGCGGACGGGATCGATGACGGTGCGAGTGTCAGGGAGGGCCGACAGCAGCCCTTCGAGGGTGTCGGGCTGGGGGACGTCGGAGCCGCGGGTGCCGAAGGTAGTGGCGGCGAAGGCGTACTGGTCGCCGATTTGTCGGGCAACTGGATGACTGCCGCCAAGGTGTGACCAAACGGGCGATGCTTAAGAGCCACGCAATGGCTGCCCGCCAGCCGACGGATCATCGCACTGGACACCAGCTACCGCCACCACCCTGCCTGCGCGGGGGTCGGCGGTGCAGTACCGGAACCGTCCCGCCACTGGCCGCACGGTTGCTGCTCAGCCCCGGAGTCTTCCTGTCGCGACCGATGCCCTGGTCGCCCTCGGTTGCGGCAGGGCCCGGTGCCTCTGTCCCCTTTCCTGGATTTTCTTCGGCGCGGATGTCAAGACTGACGCTGTTGTTACGACTCTGCTGTGAGGCGCTCCCATCAGGGGAGCGGCCGATGGCAAGGAGTCGACATGGGAACGTTGGAGAAGAAGAAGGCACTGGTGACCGGCGGGTCGCGGGGGATCGGGCGAGCGATCGTGGTGAGGCTGGCTCGTGAGGGCGCGGCAGTGATGTTCAGCTTCAACCGCGACCAGGCGGCGGCTGAGGACGTGGTGGCTGAAGTGGCGGCCTTTGGCGGGCAGGCGATCGCGGTACGAGCGGACCAGGGGCGCCTGGAGGACCTGAAGTACCTCTTCGGTGAGGCCGACCGAAGCCTGGCCGGGTTGGACGTGGTGATCAACAACGCGGCGATCAATCCAATGGGGAACATCTGCGACGCCACTGAGAGCGACTTCGACGAGGTGATGGCCATCAACACCAAGGGGCCGTTCTTCGTCATGCAAGCCGCTGCCGAAAGGCTCGGCGAAGGTGGGCGAATCGTCAACATCACCTCTACCGGTGCGGTGCCGGGTCTGGCCTTGTACTTCGCCAGCAAGGCGGCACTGCAGACGATCACCGCGGTCGCCGCCCGCGAGTTCGGTCCCAGGGGTATCACGGTCAACAGCGTGTCCCCCGGTGCCACCGACACAGACATGATGCGCGCCGCAGCCGGGGAGAATCTGGAGCAGGCCATCGCGCACGTTGTGGCCCTGACGCCACTGCAACGGCTGGGACGTCCGGAGGACATCGCCAACGTCGTGGCCTTCCTGGCCGGGCCCGACTCGCAATGGGTCACGGGTCAGAACCTGCGTGTCTCCGGTGGCCTGATGATCTGACCGGCGGCCGGCGGCGAGGTGGACGCATCACTGGGCCACTGCGCACAGAACGAAGCCCGGCCGGTATCGTCTCCGAATCTGCCTGGTCAGCACGCATAGTGACCTGGCTGGCCGACTTGATCGAGAGCGGGGTCGCGCTCCCCGCCACCATCCCTCGTGGCGGCCGGCGTCGACGAGCGTTGGAGATCTCGCCTGTGGTCGGGTCGAGGCCGTAATCATGGAGACAGGGCTGATGTAGCGCAAGCGAACGACCAGTCCTGCCAAGGAGCGCGTGGGTGCACCTTAGCGGGACTGGTCGTTCCAGAGCTGCAGGCGGGCTGGCTCGGCGGACGGCCGAGCGAGAGGCCTTGCGCGGCCGCTTGGGCGAAACCCCGCTGCCCCGCCCCGCGTTTCGTCGCCTCCTCGAGGACGCGAGCTCGCGCGACGAAACCCCTGCCGGCGACGTCGACCGCGGCTGCGGGGCGGCACGGGCCAACTCGTCGATGTCGTAGGCGATCCGGCGCAGCTCCGTCCCTGCCTGCTGAGGATCACAGCCTTGAACTACAGCATCCGTGACTACACACCGACCGACGAACCTTCCTGGCTGCGCTGCCGGGTTCTGGCCTTCCTGAGCACCGCCTACTTCGATGACGTTGCCCAGGCAAAACCCGCCATCGAAGTGCCCGGTTTCGAATTGGTCGCAGTCGACAAGCACGCCACCGGTCTCGGGCTGACGGACGTCGCCATCGAGGGCGCACTGGCAACTATTGAGACCGTCGCGGTCCATCCCGATCACCAGCACGTTGGCATGGGCCGTGAGCTACTCGAGCAGGCCTCGGCACGCATCCGCACGATGTCCACGGTGACAACCGTCGACGCCTGGACACGAGACGACATGGACACCTTGCGTTGGTATCGAGCGATGGGGTTCAGCGAGAGCGACCACTACCTGCACGTCTACGCGAGCCACTACGCCATGGCTGGCGAACCCGATCGCGCGGTCACCAGTGCCCGGAAGAGGCAGGCCCGGGAGCGGCTGACCGCGGGCGAAGACCGGGCCGACAGCGGCTTCGTCTTCACCGACGAGATGGGCCGACCACTGCGTCCCCAGCATGTCACCGATCGCTCCTACTGGCTGTGCTACCAGGCGGGGTTACCGCGATCCGGCTGCACGACCTGCGCCACAGCGCTGCAACGGCGATGCCGGCCGCCGGGGTGGACATCAAGATTGTGCAGGAGACGCTCGGACACAGGTCGTTGGCCTTCACCCGTGACACCTACACCGGCGTCTACCTGGAGGTCGCCGCTGCTGCGGCCGAAGCGACCGCCGCGCTCTTCGCGGCCCAGCCCGTGGCGCCTATGCCGCCGAGCCCGTCCAGACGCCGATCCTCACGACCTGCCGGGCAGGAACCGGTCCGAGCATGAAGGAGAGGAGAGGGTCGGTGATCCACCTACGGGGTGAACGCCGCCTTCGATGGGGTTTGGCAGGAGTGCGTGGGGTGCGGCCGGAATACGACAGAAACGGGCCGCGCTCGCCTGCAGGCGCAGGTCGAAGGCAGGGCCGGAGGCAGGGGGTTCGGCGTTGGGGTGCCATGCGGTGCACAGGATGGGAATAGCGTAGGAACCGGCGTGAGGGTGTTGACCTGTGGTGATGCGATCCGAAGATCGGACAGAGTCCATGTTCTGCACGGCTAACGCCCCGGCGCGGTGTCTTTCCGCCGTATTCCGGCTGTACCCGTGCCTTGGAAGGCGTATTTATTCCTTCTGTCGGTTACTGTTCCGAGAAACAATAGCCACCGTGACGTTACCGGACAGGCGAACCTTCCCCGTAGGCCCGGGCACCATATGGACAGTTGCGACGCGTAGGTCAGCCGGATTCCCGTGGAACCATCGTGGCATCGATGTCCAAGGCGGCAAGCGGATCCACGGCGGCAGCGAGACTCTGGGACGATGGTGCTCGTGACGGCACGAACGGTGGGCATCGTGGGCTTGGGCCGAATGGGGCTGACTCTGGCCGCTGGCTTCAGCAGAGCAGTCGAACCGGCACGATTGTTCGTCGCAGGTCGGTCGGTATCCAGCATCGAGCGCGTACGCGCTGCTGTACCTACCGCCACGGTGCTGCCGCCAGCCGACTTGGCTGACCGGGCTACCCTGGTTGTTCTGTGTGTGCGCAACGTGGACCTTCCTGACGTGCTCGCCGTTGTGCGTCCTCGACTTTCGGCGGAGCACATCGTGGTCACGATTAACAACGCACTGCCCCTGCCGAGGCTGGCGGACTCGGTTCCCTGTCCCGTTGCCAAGCTGATTCCCAGCGTCGGTAACGAGATCGGTGCGGGCGCGACGCTGCTCATGCCCGGCCCTGGTCTGAGCGAGGACGCCGTTGCCGAGTTGACGGAGTTGCTACAGGGGTTCTCCCGGCCGTTCGTGATCGGCGAGCGACAGGGCCGGGCAGCCACCGACCTGGCATCGTGCGGTCCGGCACTTCTGGCCAGTGTGGCCCAATCGATGATCGCAGCGCAGATCGAGCGCGGCGCGCCGCTACCCCCGGGTCTGGCCGAACAACTCCTCGCGCAGAGCATCGACGCCGTCAGCCGGCTGCTGGATCACGGGACGCCATTGGCCGAGATCGTGGACCGCGTCGTGGTTCCCGGCGGCAACACCGCCGCTGCCGTCGAGGCGAGCCGCGACGGTCTCGCCGCGGCGTGGCGGGCAGCGTTCTGGGCGACTGCCGACAACGAGCGATCCAAGCCCCTGCCCGCACTGTGATTCATCGTGCGGACAACGACCTTGGCCAGGGTGCCGGTCACGCCGCACAGCGTGCGTTCGGGGAGCCGTGGACGGTGTTGGTGTCGAACTGGCCAAACAGGACGCTCAACTGGCCGACTGAGGCCGACACCACCTCCCGGTGGTGATGACGATCGTCACCTGGACCCGGCCGGTGTGGCGCCGCGTCGACGGCCGCTACACCGAGACCGCCGTCGGGCCGTATGACGCGACACTTACCCGAGGGCCCAACAGTCGCACAACGTGATCGTCGGCGAAATGTCCGGACACATCCTCCGCCGAGCCTTCGGATCAGGCCGGGACGGAGGGCTCACGGGCCCTGGTGCCCGATGCTCAGGCGTATGTCCAGATTGAGGCGTACCCCGCCGTACGGGCGCACGTGCTGCCAGAACAGCGGGGTCGGGCCGCGCCGGCCGGACCCCGCGGCGACCGACTGGTACCCGAAGAAGGCTCTGGAAGAGGCACATCCGGTGCCGCTGCCGACCGAACCTTCACGGGGGTGTGGGAGGCGTCACCCGCCGTCCGCCGGGAGCATGTCGCCAGGCTGCGCCTGCGAGGAAACCTCCGCCCGCATCACCGCCGAGCACGACCCCGCCGCTCGTCGGCACTCCCGCTGACGACCTCGTGCTTCTACCCGCGACGGATTGCCGCTGACCAGGGCTAACGACCATCCGATGTACTTCGTGGCAGCGTCGTTAACGAAAGGCCAACTCGTGGCCTGCCGCACCGTGGCCGAGGAACTGGCCGACCTGGCCACCGCCCCGCCGCCTCCGGAACACCGATCCCCGAGAGCGTGCTTGCGACCAGGCATGTGGGGTCAGGCCTGGGCGATGGCGCCTTCGATGAGCGCGACGGCGGCGCGAGGGTCGTCGACCTGTACGACGAGGCGGGCGTAGCGCTCATCCGTCAGTTCGATGACGATGGCCTTGGCGGGGTTCTGGACGTCCCAGAAGACCCGCTCGCCGTCCAGGTGGAAGGTACCGGCGGTGATCACGCCGGGCAGGTGCGTCCCCGGGGCGCGGATGCCCTTGGTTTCATTGATCATGCCCGGATCGGCGGTGGCGCCGCGGACGTTGGACAGGGGAATGGTCAGACTGCTCTTCAGTGCCCAGAGCTTGTCCAGCCCCTCGATGACGACGACCAGCGTGTCGCCGTCGATGTGCACTCGTGCCATTTCATGCTCCTTAGAGGGAAGGGTCAGGATTGTGCGGGAAGAGGTGTCGCGCCAGAGCGGCGCCCGCCTGTTCGGGTCCGGCACCGGATGACGCCGTCCTGGCGCGCAGCCGGAGTCCGAGCAGCGACGAGGTCAGGGCGCCCCTCAGCGCCGGCGTGGGGATTGCGCCGGTCGGGCCGATGGCAAGTGCCTCGTCGAGGGCGTCCAGGACCGCGGTGACCTCGGCGGCGACCTCCGGGTCGGCCGGCGCGTGTTCGAGCGCCGCCATCAGGACCAGGTCCAGGGCCGAACTGTCCCCTTGGCCGGTCAGCGCCCGGCGCACCGCTTCGGCGAGGTCGTTGGCCTCGCCGATCGCGAGGATCAGCGGACGCACCTGGTTTTCCACATGCCACCGCAAGGCGGCCATGTACAGACCCCGCTTGCTGCCGAAAATCTTGTACAGGCTGTTGCGATGTATGCCGAGGTGGGCGACCAGGTCGTCGATGGAGACGCCGTCGTATGCCCGGTGGGCGAACAGCGCTGCCGCCGCTCGCACCACCTCGGTCTCGTCAAAACCTCTCGGTCGGCCCATGTGATGATCATAGCCGGTTTAGGAACAATCAGTCAAGAACGATCGTTCCTAAACCGGCGGACACCAGGCGGGCCTCAGGGAGACGTGGAAGTGGGGGCCTCGGGGATCAGGGTGCGGCGGACCGAAAATGTCGTTAAAGGAACCCGGCGCGGTTCATATGGCTGATCGGCGGGGCAGCTGCACTCGTGAACACACCCATCGAGGGGGTAGACCAAGTTCGGGAGAAAGGGGCAGTCACGTCGCTGACCACGGCTTTCATGGGGACCCGGGCAAACGGCGCTGAGCCCCGCCCGCTTGGTACGGCACCAGGTCCCCGAGAGCCGGCGGTGTAGCGCTCATTGCTGTTGCGTCAGGATTCCATCCCGGAAGGGCTTAGCCCCTGAACGCCTCATTCGCAGAAGCACTCTCCGTCGCCCTGCTCCTGGCGGTGCTGGCCTGCGCGGTGATCCGGCCGTGGGGCTGGCCGGAGGCCATCGTGGCCGTCCCCGCCGCCGGAGTGGTCATCGCCACAGGCGCGATCTCCCTCGACCACGCGGCAGCCGAGGCCGCCCGGCTGGGGCCGGTGATCGGCTTTCTCGCGGCCGTGCTTGTCCTGGCCCAGCTGTGCGACGACGAGGGGCTGTTCCACGCCTGCGGTGCCTGGATGGCCCGCCGGGCGGCCGGGCGCCCCCGGCGCCTTCTCGTCCTTGTCTTCGTGACGGCCTCCCTGATCACCGCGGTGCTCAGTCTGGACGCCACGGTGGTGCTGCTGACCCCGGTGGTGTTCGCCACCGCCGCCCGGCTGGGCGCCCGAGCGAAGCCGCACGTCTACGCCTGCATCCATCTGTCGAACACCGCCTCACTGCTGCTGCCGGTCTCCAACCTCACCAACCTGCTGGTCTTCGCCGCCAGCGGCCTGACCTTCACCCGCTTCGCCGCCCTGATGGCTCTACCCTGGCTGGTCGCGATCGGTGCCGAGTACGTGGTGATTCGCCGCTTCTTCGCCATCGACCTGGACGCGGGCGCCGAGGCCCCGCCCACCGACGAGCCCCGCGAACTACCGCTGTTCGCCCTGCTCACGGTGGCGGGCACCCTGGCGGGCTTCGTCCTGACCTCGGTGGTCGGCATCAACCCGGCCTGGGCGGCGGCCGCGGGCGCGGCTGTCCTGGCGGCCCGCGCCCTGGCCCAGCGCCGCACCACCCCCACGGCGATCGTCCGGGCCGCGGCCCTGCCGTTCTGCGCCTTCGTGCTGGCCCTGGGCATCGTGGTGCGCGCGGTGGTCGACAACGGCCTCGCGGACGCCCTGGGCCACGTGATACCCGCCGGCACCGAACTCCCGGCCCTCCTCGCCATCGCGGGACTGGCAGCCGTACTGGCGAACCTCATCAACAACCTGCCCGCCGTCCTGGTCCTGCTCCCCCTGACCGCCCCCACCGGCCCGGGCGCCGTCCTGGCCGTCCTCCTCGGCGTGAACATCGGCCCGAACCTCACCTACGCCGGCTCCCTGGCCACCCTGCTGTGGCGGCGCATCGTGCGCGGACACGACACCGACGTGGAACTGGGCGAGTTCACCCGGCTCGGCCTGTTCGCCGTGCCCGCCGCCCTGCTGCTCTCGGTGGTGGCACTGTGGGTCTCGCTCCAAGCGATCGGAGGCTGAACACCGTGACCGTCATCGTCTGGATCGTGGAGGGCACCTGGCCCGCCTGCGTCGACGCCGCGCGTACCCACACAGCCGCAGACGCCGACATCGTGCTGCTGCACGTCACCGGCCACGAGGTGCCGGGCGCCGCGCACGGCGCCTACGCCGGACTGCTGGGCCGCGCACGCCCCGACCGTGACCCCGGCACCGCCGTGGAACGCCTGGCCGCCGCCTCCGCCGAACAGCTCCTGGCCGGCGCGGCCGAGCGGCTGGGACGCCCGTGTACTCGCCAAGAGCGCTCGGGCCGCGTCGAACGGGAAGTCGTGACCGCCGCACAAGGCGCTGACCTGCTCATCCTCGCCCGCGACGGCGACCGCACCCACCTCGGTCCCCGCAGCCTCGGCCCCGCCAGCCGCTTCATCGTCGACCACGCCTCCTGCCCCGTCCTGCTGGTCTGGCCGGAGACCGCACCCAGCATGGCCCCTCACCCGCCGCACCACCGCTAGCCACGGCCAGGCCGGCGCCGCTCCGGTACAAGAGCAAGGGCTTGAACACGGACCCACCTAACTCGACAGCCACGAATACGACATAGTCGGTTACGGCAGGGCGCCAGTATTTCATCCGGGCCGGAAAGGATCCGTGCCTCGAGGGTCCATTCGCCAGGAACGGCCGGCCCTCTACGGTGGGCCAGCTGTTCCTCGGGGTGACTTGTCCTCTTCAGAGGTCGGCAACGGGAGTTGTTACCGCGCGCCGGTAGGCCGCGGATTGATCCCGGGGATGTCTTTGGCCGAGCCAGGCCAGCATCGGGTCCGCCTCTGTCAGGGCGGCGTGAGCGGTTCCACGCGGCTGCCGCTGTTGCGGGCCGCGACGGCGTGCCCGCGGCACACCAGCGTCTCGACTCCGGTGGTGTCGATGAGGCGGTGGGTGGCGGGCTCGGCGCACGGTGCTTTGTCGTGGCCGTAGCTCCAGACGCGGGCGCAGTCGCGGACGGTGCAGCGGGTGGTGCTGCCGATCGAGGCGAGGGTGGCGCCGTGTTCGGGGCACGCTCCCCAGCTCATGGCGCAGAAGGTGAACGGGCGGTAGGCGAGGCGGGTAAGGTCGGCGGCGGTCTCCAGCAGGTCGTAGGCGGCCTGGCGGACCAGGCTGGCGGCGTCCGGCAGCCGGGATCCGGCGCGACCCGCAGGGTCGGTTTGTGACAGGTCGCCGGCCAGCGTCTCGATGGCGGCCGCCAACTTCTCAGCCCGGTTGGCCAGTTCGCGTATCTGTTTGGGGGTGGGAGTGGCCGAGGTGGACATCGTGGTCACTCCTTTTCTGCTGTGGATGATCGGGCCAGTCTGGAGGCCAGCTCGGGGCGGATCGCAACAGACCGATAACTGCCCTCAGCGCATGCCGACATGGCCACCTTCGCCATGGAGGCGTTGTCAGGCCGTGACGCCGGCCAAGGCCCAGGCCCGGCTCCGCGAGACCGAGACGAAGCTGGCGGCCGGCCGCTGCGGCCGAGGCCCACGCCGACGCTCGGGGTACGCGCCAGGGACTCGCCGCCGAACGCCGCCACGGCGAAGACGAGCCCGAGCGGCTGCGCGACCAGCTCACGCAAGCCCGCCAGCAGGCCGCCGCAGTGGGCTCCATGGAAGCCGTGCATGGGGTTCTCCCGCTGCCAGCCAGCATCCTTCAGGTAGGGCCGCGGGGCGGGAGAGCCGTCCACCAAAGCCGCCGCGCCGGCCGGTGAGCACCACCAGTCACACCCTGGCGCGGCGGGCGGTGAAGGCGTAGCCGCAGCCCCAGCGCCGCGCAGCTGCCGCGGGAAAGTTCAACATAGGGGAGTGGGCGGGCTGGCGATGACCTCAGCGCCCCCGTGAGTCAACCTCTGGCTCACGCACCTCCGTGCTGTAGCCGCTGCCCAGTGCCTTCATCGCGACCCGGTGCAGGGCGGCGGCCAGGGTGGCGACCGCCTTGCGGCCAGCCCTCAACAGCGCCTGCTCGAGCGCCTGGCGGTCTTCGTCCGGCACCCCGCCGACTGGCCGGAGCGGGCCGTGCTGCTCTTCGAGCTGTTCGTACGCCATGGACCGCAGGCTCCTGCCGTAGCGCGGCACCGGCCGGACCGGCCCCGTCTACATCGGATGGGTCGGACCCCACCTGATCACCACCCGGACCAACTGACCTGCCGGGCCCAGCTACCGCCAACGCTCGCCTCCCGCGCCGCCCTCCCTCAGAGTCGCCTCACGACTTGGGCTCCGGTTTGGCCTCCGGTTTGCCTGCTCAGGCCTTGATAGCCGGCATCGCCAATATCTCCACGTTTCGGGTGGCGGACAGCAGCTCTAGCAGTCCTGATTGCCGTGCCTGGGTAATATCGGCGACCGATCCGGGACGTACCTGACCGCAGTAGAGCACCGCGCCATGGGCATCGGTGAGCACCATCGCCTTCATCGCGTTGATCCGGCTCTTTGCCCGAGACGAAACGAGCACGGTCCGCGGTACCGGCCGCCGGGCGGCGCACGCGGATCTCAGTCGCGTCCAAGATGGCTCTCTGCCCGCTGTCACCCAGGTAAGCGATCACCTCGGCCAACGTGGTGAGTCTGTGGCCGGGGGCGATGCGGCATCCGCGCTGGGCAAGCAGCGGGCGGATCTGCCCGATGGCGCGAATGATACCGCCAGCACGTCCACCGGCAATCCGGTGACACGCCTGTTGTTCACCACGATCGAACGCCTGACAATTCTCGCCACACGTAGCTCAACGATCACTTACGCCGCAGGCCACGGCTAACCATGCACGAGGTCGTAAGCGGTCCCGCCGGTAAGTCGTTCGGGGGTCAGTGGCGGAGGTAAAGACAGCTGTCATTCCAGACGCTGACCTACACGGCCATGGCCGCCGCCTCCCGTATGGCGGTGACGGCCGCCGTCGGGATGTAGTTCTCAGGCACGCCATCGACCAGGATGAGGTCGGTCTCGATGTGCCGCGAGCGCAGCGGCGCGATCTCCCGATACGCGGGAGAATCCCACCACGCTCGCGCCTCGGCGATCCCTGGGAACCCGAGCATCACGACATGTCCGGGCCAGTTGCCCTCCTTCACCTCGTGCTGGGTGGCGTGGACGAGGTAGCGGCCGCCGTACGGCTCGAAGGTGGCGGGGAGTCGTTCGATGTACTCGGCGATCTCCGGGTGCGGGGCTGCCTCCTGCAGGTGGGCGATGACGTAGGCCGGCACGGTGTCCTCCCGGTGGGGTTTGTTCGGTGCGCTGCGTGCGCTGCCGATCCTGCCACCCCCTTCGTAGGCAGGGCGATTACCTGACAGGTAGGCGATCTGGCGCCGCAGGCCGACTTGTGGCATTCGTTTGGGAACTAGCCAGCGGGCGCATCTGGTGGGACCGAGCCGGGCACGGCAGGGATGCACCGAAGATTTCTGGGTGCAGCTCTTCTGTAGCGACTGGTTGACCTGGGCGTTTGTCGTTGTGACTGTTTGATCGCGAGAGGGGAACGCCAGCGCCACTGCGTTCACCGCGGTGTCAACACCCGGCCGCTCCGACCTCATCGAGCACTTCGCAGGCTCTGGGCCCAGCGGCGAAGCTCGGTGGCGGCCTCGTCGGGGGTAAGGGAGCCGCGTTCCAGGTGAACCTCCTGAAGATGCCGGATCGCGGCCCCCACCAGCGGGGACGACGGGATGCCGAGCACCTCCATCACCGCCCTGCCGTCGAGTACGACGGGGACATCGTCACGCCTGACGTACCTGTCACGTTCGGCGGCGGCGCGGGTATCGGCCTCCTCCTTCGCACGACGCGCCGCCTCCCAGGCGTCGTAGTCGGCGGCGTCCAGGGCACGCACGTCCGCCCGGCGCCACCCCTCCATGTCGCGCTCCTGCCCGAAACCGACCGCGTCGAAGAGGTCCAGCGCAGCCGTTCCGACCGCTCCGAGGCGCGCGAGCATGGCGTTGATCGGCCAGTCCTCGCACGGTCCCGCAATCGCAGGGATCCAGGCGTGCTCGGGACCCCAGGTCTGACGGCCGTTCTCCCACAGGGCAGCGGTCTGGCTGCCGTCACCACCCCAGAAGTCCGCCTCCACGTAAGCGACGCGACCGCCGCGTGACCAGTCCTCCAGCCTCTCGGCGAACGCCGGGGACATACACGTGAACGGCCCGGCCTCCCGCCGTACGTCGGTCAGCTCGTTGAAAACCCCGTTGGTAACCGGCAGCAGCCCCAAGCGTTGCCGAAGCGGCACCACCACAGCCCGCGGCACATCATCCGACAGGAACCGGAGATGGTCGAAGTCACCGACAACACCGCGCAGCACGTACGACATGCCCGCACCCTAGATCGGGCAGCGGCATAGAATCAGCACGTTTCATAGGTCGGACGTCGCGGTGTCGACCATCTTCAACGAGCGTGCAGGGTATAGCTCGTCCTCAATCGCCGGAGCGATCACGCGGTGAGTGCGTATCCGTCCGGGTAGCGGGTCCGGCGAGGTCGTTCGGTTCGTCGGCGTGTGCCGCGGCGAGAGCCAGGTCCACCTCGACGGGCATCCCCTGGTTCACCAGGCATGTGCGTACGGCTTGGCCCGCCTGGCCTGGTGCGGATTTCTCCAGGCGGGTGGGCAGGCCAAGCGATGCTTCACGAAGCGGCGGGGGCCCGGCCGGTGAGTTCGGCGGTGGCCGCGTCGGTGCGGGCCCTGCTGCCCCAGAACCACTCCAGGTGGGCCTCCCGCCGCCGGTCGGCGAGCCACTCGTCGAAGATCCGCCGTTCGACGAGCAGGCGGGTGAGCTCGTCCAGCGCGGCGGGCTCCACGGCCAGCACCCGCGCCACGCAGAACCCGCCGTCCGGCAGCCGCACGGGCCCGAGTACGTCCCCGGCGCCGGCCCGCTCGGCGGCCGAGCCGAACAACATGACGAGCTCGTCCCTGTGGTTGGCCTCCATCCGGCACGTGGCCACGCCCGCGAGCACGCCCTCCATCGCCGCCGCGAGCGGGTCGGCGCCGTCGCGCAGCCGAGCGGCGGCCTCCCGCGCACCATCGGCGGCGGCGTAACGCAGCCGGACCAGACGCAGCCGGTCGAAGTCCGCACGATGGGCGGCGAAGTGCTCCTCGACCAGGTTCGCGACCACGTCGCGCCGCAGCTCGGCCACCGCTGCCTCACCTGCCACGATCTGCTCCAGCCTGGCGTGGCTCAGGCCGCGCTCGGTCATCCAGCGGCGCGTCGCCTCGCCGGTGAGCAGGCCGCGGGCCCTGCGGAAGGCGTCCATCGCGTGCTGGAGCCGGTCGGGGGGCAGCTCCGTGTCCCTGGCGGCCAGGACGTGGTCGACGAGGACGGCGTCGACCAGCCGGCGGGCCAGCCGGCCGTCCTCCCACAACACGTCGAGCGCCGAGACGGCCTCCTCCCACGTCACCTCGGCGCCGTTGACGGCCAGCAGGACATGGTTGCCCGACCGCTGACCTCCGCGAAGGGGCCACGGGATCGCGCGGTCGGGCGCCACGGACAGCGACACGGTCTCGCCGCACGCACTCTCCCCGGGCGCGGTCTCGCCGAACGCGGGGAACAGCAGGTCGTAGTGGAAGTCGCCGGTGGCCTCCTCGCGCTGCCACAGCAGCCGCATCGGCGTCCCGGGATGGCGGGCGCGCAGCGACGCCAGCCGCTCACGGGCGTCCTGCGGCGGTACGCCGTCCAGGCCGCGAAGCCATTCCAGCGCGTCGGCGAGCAGGTTCACGTCAGTCCTCTCGTTGGATGTCATGGCCCGGCCAGCAGGTCGCAGAGCGCCTGACTGATCGGCAGGCCGGTCAGGTCCTCGATCCACAACCACTGGCCGTTGGGGTTGATCTCCAGGAACACGTACCGGCCGTCCGGGGTGAGGATCAGGTCGATGGCGCCGTAGACGAGGCCGAGGCGTTCGGTCAGCGCCACGCAGCGGTCGGCGACCTCGCCGGGCAGCCGGTGGACGGCGTGCCTGGTGGCGCCGAGGTCGTAGTTCCGCCAGTCGGTGCCGGCCCGGTTGCTGTCCTGGGAGTGGATCTCGGCCGCGAACACCGCCCGCCCGACGACCGTGACCCGCAGCTCCGCCCGCTTGGGCACGTACGTCTGCATGATGACAGGGCAGAACCGCAGCCCCGCCGCATAGGCCACGTCCCGGCCCGAGACGAACTCGCACTTGCGCACCACCGTGTGCCCCGCGGCGAGGCCCTCCACCCACGGCTGCCCCAGTGGCTTGGTGATGACGTTCCCGTCATGCCGGTTGTGGAAGTCCCAAAGAGCCTGTGCCGAGCCCGTGACCAGCGTCTCCGGGATCTCGAACCCGAGTCGGGCGGCCAGCGTGAGCTGGGACGGCTTGTGCCTGGCACGCGTGATCGCCGACTCCCTGCCGGGAACGGCACGGCACGGCAGGAACTCCCACAGGCCGGCGAGCACGGCGGCCGACTCCCGTACGGTGTGGCCGGCCACGGCGGGATCGGTGATCGCCGGGTGCGGCGACGGCGGACGGGGGCGCCGCCACCACACGGCGGTCACCGAGTCCAGGTCGAGCGTGCCCGACGGGGTGTGCAGCAGCCGCCTGGTGGCCCCGCCGCCGTCGTAGGCCAGCTCGATCTGCGCCCGGGCGGGATGGTCCCCGTTGTCGAAGACACTGGTACGGACCCCGCGCCGGGCCAGCAGCTCCCTGACCCGGTCGGCGTGGGTGTCACCGTCGCAGGTGAGGATGAGGACATGGGGGCGGGACACGGAACTCCTCGAAGTGTGCGGAAGAAATAGGGACCGCTGTCCCCGTGGGGGCGGGGACAGCGGTCGGGTGATCGCGGGATCAGTCCATCCCGCACCAGCCCGGCGGGTCGAAGTAGCACATCATGACGTCACCCCAGACGGGGTCCTGACCGCCGTTGATGCCGCCGAGCGTGCTCTCGTCGAGTTCGGCGCCGATGGGGGTGATGTCCCCCAGTTCGGTACGCGGCATGACGTTCACGCAACTCTCCTTCTCAGTAGTCGTGCTGGCAGATGCCCGGCGGGTCGAACACCGACAGGCGCTTGCACTGCTCCTCGTCGTACATTCCGCCGTTGATGGCGCCGAGTGTGCTCTCGTCGAGTTCGGCGCCGATGGGGGTGATGTCCCCGAGTTCGGTACGCGGCATGACGTTCATGCGCTTCCCTCCCTTCTGGTGTCGTGGAGCAGCCTGCCGAGCCTGACTTGTGATCACCTTGAACCGGCTTGAGAGGCGTTGTCGGCCAGCTGGGCGCGTATCAAGGACGCGTACAGGCCGTCGGCCGCCACCAGCCGGTCATGGGTGCCGCCCTCGACGATCCGGCCTCCGTCGAGCACCACGATCAGGTCGGCGTCCCTGATCGTGCTCAGGCGGTGGGCGATCACGATCCTGGTCTGCGGAAGGGCGTCGAGGTTCGCGCTCAGCGCCGCCTCGGTCCTGGTGTCGAGGTGGCTGGTGGCCTCGTCGAGAAGCAGGATCTCAGGCCGGCCGAGGATGGCCCTGGCCAGGGCGATGCGCTGGCGCTGCCCGCCGGACAGCCCACCGCCCTCGGTGAGCGGCGTGTGGTAGCCGAGCGGCATGGCGGCGATGTCGTCGTGCACGCACGCCAGCCTCGCCGCCTGGACCACCTCGTCCTGGCCGGCGTCAGGGTTGCCCAGGCGGATGTTGTCGGCGATCGAACCGGTGAACAGCGCCGGCTCCTGCGTGACCACGCCGAACCTGGGCCGCACCGTACCGGTGTACCTGATCCGGCCTTCGACGGGGTGGACCAGGCCGAGCAGCAGGCGCGCCAGCGTGGTCTTGCCCGACCCCGACCTGCCGACGAGAGCGACCTTCTGGCCGGGGGCGATACGCAGATCGACCCCGCGCACGATCCAGTGGCTCTCCTGCGCGTAACGGAAGCCGACTCCGGCCAGCTCGATCCAGGTCCGCGGGCTGCTGACGGGGGGCGGGGGCGGCGACAGGGGCTCCGGCGCGGCCGCCCAGATGTCGGCCAGCCGTTCCGCCTGCGCACGGGCGGTCTGCAGGCCGCGCAGGCTCCTGGTCAGCGAGGTCAGCGGCGCGAGGGCGGCGGCGGCCAGGGCCAGCGTGCCCATCAGCGCGCCGGGAGTGAGCCGGCCCTGCGTGGCCTGCCACGCGCCCGCCCACAGCAGCACTAGCGGCGCGGCGAACGCCAGCGCCGCGAGCAGGCTGTCCTGAAGCCCCTGCGCCGACGAGCTGCGTCGCGCCCGCTCGGCCTGGGCGGTCAGCAGTCCTGTCCAGCGTTCCAGGATCTGGGTCTCCGCCCCGGCCGACTTGACCGTCTCGACGCCTCTGACGGCCTCGACCAGCAGGCCCTGCGCCTCGTTGCGCGCCTCCTGCTCGCGGTGCGCCAGCTCGCGGATCCGCCGCCGGGTGCCGAGCAGCACCACCACCTGCGCCGCGACCAGGACGAGGAGGGCCGAGCCGAGCAGCGGCGACCGTACGGTGACCGCGATCAGGTAGCCGGCCGCGAGCGGTGCGTCGAGCAGGACCGACAGCACCTGCCCGGTGAGCACCTCGCGCAGCACGCCGGCCGAGTTGATCCGCGAGACCAGATCGGCGGACCCCCGATGGGCGAAGAACCGGAACGGCAGGGCGAGCAGCCGCCTGGCCAGACCGTCGAACAACACCGTGTCCGCCCGCGCCCGCAGCACGACCAGCGCCCACGACCTCAGCCCGCCCACCGCGAGATGGGCGAGCGCGGCCCCGGCCGCGGCCGCCCCCACCAGCGGCAGCGCGCCCATCTCGCCGCCGCCGAGGACCCGGTCGACCACGTACTCCGTGAGCGCGGGCAGCACCAGGCCGAACCCCTGCAGGAGCAGGCTGAGCAGCACCAGGACGGCCACGAGAGCGCGATGGTCCAGCACGCTGAACCGGGCGTAACGCGCCCACCAGGGCCGCCGATCGCCGAAGCGCCCGCGTACGAAGCCGTTCCCCGGGGTGAAGGTGAGCATCACGCCGCTGTAGTCGCGGGCGAACTCCTCGCCGGTCACCCTGACCCGCCCACGACCGGGATCGATGATCGTGACCAGGTCGCCGGCCACACGCTCCACGACCACGAAGTGCCTGCCTTGCCAGTGCGCGACGGCCGGGAGCACGATCCGCGGCACCTGGGCGGCCGGCAGCGCGAGCGCGCGGGTGTCGAGTCCGTGCGCGCGGGCGACGCGCACCAGGGCCAGCGCGCTCGCGCCGTCCCTGCCCGCGCCCAACTCGGCGGAGAGCACGGGCAGCGGGACGCGGCGCCCGTACGCGCCGAGGACCATCGCCAGGCACGCGGCACCGCATTCGACCATGCTGTGCTGGAGTACAACGGGAACACGCATGGAGCGGCAGTCTTCGCCACGCCCCTTTGAACCGGGTTGTAACCGCTTGGAACGCCTTCCAAGCGGCCTTCATCCGGGTCCGGACGCCGGCCCAGCCGCCTCGTCGAGGTGGCGATCGAGATCCTCGACGCCGGTGGTGAGAGCGCCCTGACCATCCGCGCGCTCACGGCTCAGCCGCGAACAGGGCGACGCGTTCGCCGCTGCCATCGACGATCTGATCATCCGGCAAGGCTGGGGACGCTGGGCGCTGGAGAGACTGAACACCGGTGAGTTCATCGGCTTCACCGGCCTGCCTTCGAAGCGCCCTTCATGCCGGCCACGGAGATCGCCTGGCGGCTCGGCCGCGCGGCGTGGGGCCGCGGCTACGCGACAGAAGCGGCCACCGCCGCGCTCGACTTCGCCTTCGACCGTCTCGGCCTGGACGACCCCAGCTGCGCCTTGGCCGCCGCCTGATCGAGGAAGCGGCCGGGGTTAACAGCAGCTCCGCACGATGGTCGGGAGTTGGGAGCGCCGGGCCCGTTCACCAGCACCGCCTGATCATCGCGAGGTCGGGCTCGACCCGATACCCGGCCGCGCCGACAGGTCGGCCTCCGCCGTCAGCGCGCGAAGTTCGGGCACATCGGCGGGGACACCAAGCCATCCGACGCGGCACCGTATCCGATCGTGCGGAGGTGGCGGCGGCTCGGGCTGGCCCCAGGGACGGTCGCCATCGAAGAATCAACCGGATCCCCGTTGGAAGAGGAGGTAAGGATCTTGCCGTGTCGCTCGCCGGAGCGGGGTCCATCGCGGGCCGGCTCAGGATCTGATCGGCAGGTCCTTGCGCGCCTGTTCCAGGTCGGTTCCCAGATCCACAGCCGGTGCTGGGGCGGCACCTGGTGGTAACCGTACAGGCCGACCGGGGAGGGTCCGCAGGTCCACGCACGCGCTGGTAGGCCTGACCGATCGCCGCGGCCGGGTCGTCCAGGACTTGGACGCCGAGCTTGAGGCAGGCCCGTTACTCATATCCCAGTAGCAGGTCGGCGCCGAATCGTGCCCCGGCGCCGCGCTGGTGTGTCCAGGCTGCCTCGGCCTCGGCCAGCAGCAGGTTCAGGTCGGACGCGGGCGGGATGGAGGGGTAGATGACGAAGGTGGCCGCCCATCCTGCGGCGATCATGTTCAGGTTGAACGTGCGCCGGCGCGGGTCGTCACGCGGTGGCAGCGGGTCGGCGGCGCCGCTTGTGGGTCGCAACGATCTGCCTGGCTGAGATTCCATCCTGCCGGGTGGTGCCGTCTCACACCTTGGGGTGATGTCTGCCGGTGACGTCCGGCCTAGGTTCGATGTCGTGTCCTTTCCACGTCTGCGCCTTCCGCTGGTGATCTCCCTTTTTGTGCTCGCCGTGCTGCTCGGCTCGACGGCACCGGCCCATGCCGGTGGCGAACGGCTGGTCGACGACTACCGCGATCCGCGCTACACCAAGATCACATCGAGCTAGATCCTCGCGCCCGCACGAAACGAGGTCATCATGACTGCGTCCCCCACGCGCTCCGCTTCTGCCAGATCAACTATCACTGATGTCACGTGGTTCTTCGCGATCGCCGTCCTGCTGTGTTTCGCGCTGTCCGTTCCGATGGTCTTCCGGCTCGTCCCGACGGACTTCTACAACCTGATCACTCCGATCATGCAACAGACCCCGCTGCTCGCAGCGATCATCATGTGGCTTGCCCGGCGACCCGGAACGTTCCGAGAGACGTTCGCCACCAGGTGGCGCGGCACACCCAAGTGGGCCAGCATCGGCATCGGCCTCATCGCCGCGATCGCCGCGGTCCAAACCGCCATCGCACTGGCATGGGGGATCTGGCAGCTCAACCCGCTCGACCAGATCTTCACGGCGACCATGTGGATCGTTCCGGTCTTCCTCATGCAGTCGGTCTTCGCCATCGGCGAAGAGTTCGGCTGGCGCGGCTGGCTGGCGACGCGCGCCGCGTCATGGGGATTCTGGCCGCTGGCCCTTGTCAGCGGTCTGGTCTGGATCGTCTGGCACCTGCCGGTCCTCGCCGTCATCGGTGATCGACCGCCCTGGGACATCGTTATCTACTACGCGGGCATGCTGCCATGGGCGCCGCTGTTGCTCGCACTTCGCTGGCAGTCGGGGAGTGTCTGGCCCGCGGTTTTGACGCACGGAGCGATCAACAGCGTCCGGGTGTACCTGCTGCAATCCGTCCCCAACGCAACGGATCACCTGCTCATCGAAGTGATCGGCTGGGTGCTCACGCTCGCCGCTGCCGTGTGGCTGATGCGCCCGAGCCGGGCGCAGCTCGTCCGCGGGTCTGTTGAAGGTTAGGTTGATTCCTTGCTCGAGTTCGGCCGTTATCCCGTTGCGCAAGCCCAAGCCAGAGCCTCGTCCTCGATTTTCGCGAGGTCGGGCTGCGCGGGCCGGGTAGCGCGAGATCGTGAGGCGATGATCATGCGGCGGAGCAGGGCGAGCATGTCGTCGAAGCTGGGCTGGCTCTTGGTGCGGTACCAGGGAGCGCGTCGGCGGTGCTCGGCGACGACGTCGGCGGCGTGATGAGCATGGCACCGCCTGTCCTGGGAACGTGGGCGGGGCTGCGGTCCAGCTGGTCGACGTGCAGGTAGGCCTGGGTGGTGCGCGGGTCGGTGTGGCCGAGCAGGGCCTGCACCACGTCGAGCGGTTCGCCGGCGTGCAGCAGCGCGGTGGCCACGCTGTGCCGGATGGCGTGCGGGGTGAGGGTGTGCGGGTCCGGGATGCCGGCGGCGCCCGCGAGCCGCTGCAGCAGGCGGTGGCCTTGAGCACCGCGAGGATGGCGGCGGTGCGGGCGGATTCGTGCGCGACCGCGTGCACGACCAGGTCGTCCAGCTGGGCTTCGGTGAGGTAGCGGCTGGGCTTGCCGGCGCGTTTGGGCAGCTCTCCATGCGATGGAACGGGTTGCGCGCCGCGGCGTCGGCCCGCTGAAAGGCAGGCGTACCAGCTGGAGCAGGCCGACAGGCGGCGGCGCCGGGTGCCGGCGGCCAGGCCGGCGTGCCGCACGGCGGCGGCGTAGGTGTCGGCCTCGATGAAGGAGACGTCGCGCAGGTCCAGGCCGCGGGCCTGGATGCACCACAGCCACCAGGAGACGTCGCGGATGTAGCCGTCCTGGGCGCGATCTGGCCCACCCACGTCCCTCCGTGGAGCCCCGGTGCCTCGGCGGCTGGCTGTGCCGCCATCGGGACCCCCTGGGGGGCGCTCGGGGCGCGAGCGCCCCCCAGGGGTGGGGTGGATCAGTATCCGGGGACGTTTACCCGGAACGGTCGGCCGTCGAGGGAGCCGGTGACGGGGGTGGTGTCAGTAGCGGTGAAGGCCTTCCACTGCAGCGTGACCTTGTGGGTCGCGCCGTCGGGGCCGGTGACGGTGAGGTTGGCGGTGGCTTCGTCGCCGGCGACCTTGGCAGTGCCGGTGGCGGCGAGGTCGGCGACGTAGCGGACCTTGTCCAAGGTGATCGTGCCGTCTGTACCGTTGGTGACCTTCCCGCCGCGCAGCCCGGGCTCGGTGTCCGGCCGCGAGGCGCGATGCGGGTTGTGCAGAGCTACCGTGTCGGCGGCGGTGGCGAACGCAGCCGCCACGAGTGTGCGCTGCGGAGTGTCGAGCCCGCCGCCGCGGGCGGCCGGTACTGCTGCCGCGGTCGCAGGGAAGCGACCGTGTGCCTGGTAGTTGGCCATCGTGCACGACGTGTCGGACACCCGCCCCGGGTTCTGGATGAACCGGTGCATGATCTGTCGCGCGCACTCGCCACCCGGCCCACGGCCCTCGACCGCGGGGTTGTGGTACCCGGCCTGGACGGTGACCGCCTGGCCGCTGGGGAATGCCCGCGCCGCGGTGCGTGCACCCATGATCGCCTTCGGGTCGAACTCGCCGGCGACGGCCAGCATCGGCACCGCCGGCCGGCGCGGCACGATCGCGTTGTTCTCTCGCGGGGTAGGCCAGCCTGCGCAGAAGTCTGCACCGCTGGCCGCCTCGGCGAGGGTGAACGGCGCGTACCGGTTGCGCTCGGCATGCCAGGTCTCCAACTGGCGGCGCCGGGTCGCCTCGTCGGCGGTGCGGTCGTACGGCCAGCGCGGGTCGGAACACAGGTACGCCGTCGTACCGGCCCTGTCCGGTGACTCCTTGGACGGCGCTTTGGATCCTGCACCTTTGTTGCCGGCCAGCGGGGCGGCCCGGTCGAGCACGCGGCGCAGCGGGGCCGGGTCGCCGTCCAGGTATGCGGCGGTGGCCGCGGTCGCGTCGGTGGCGAGGGCTGGATCAGAGGTCGACCGCAGCGCCCCGAGCAGTCGCTGCGGGGTCAGCGCGCTGTCGCCTTCGGCGCGTGTCTTCCGCACCACCGCTTCCCAGCGCGCCTGCGGGTCGCCGCCGGCGGTTCGGCGGCAAGCCGACGATCGCCGGCAGGCGCGGGCGTAGTGGTCGATGGCTTCCTGGATCTCCTTGCCTTCCGACTCGCCGAGCTGCCACCGGCCGGCCTGGTCGATTGGTCCGATCATGCTCTCGATGTACAGGGCGCGCACTCGGTCCGGGTAGCGGGTGGTGTAGGCCTGTCCGCTCAGCGCGCCCCAGGACGATCCCACGACGGTGACCTTGGACAGGCCCAAAGCCGCGCGCACCGCCTCCACATCGGCGACGTACTGGTCGCTGCTGAAGAACTGGGCCCTGTCGCCGATCTCACGCGCGCACTGGCTGACCGACTCCGGCTTCCCCTGCTGCAGCGCCTTGCACCGCAGCGGCGCGGATTCGCCCATCCCGCGGAACTCCACGATCATCATGTCCGAGTGGTCCAGCAGAGGCTGGAAGACCTTCCCGAAGGAGTCGACGCGCTCGGCGTTGGGTCCGAGCGGGGCCGGACCGCCGGGCATCGCCAGGATCGAGGTGCGGGCTGGGCGCGATCGGTCGGCCCGCGGGATGTACCCGAACCTGATGGTGATCTTCTCCGAATGCGGATCCTGCCAGTTCAGCGGGACGGTCAGGGTGCCGATACACCGGCTGGTCGCGGTGGCGCATTCGTGCCGGCCGCCGGCCGCCGCCGTGGCGACCGCCGCCGGCACGGCGGCGACCAGCACCACCAAGCCGACCAGAATCGTCCTCAGTACACGCATGTGGCCTCCGCCCAAAGGACTCCGGGAATCCGATGGGGCGCTGTTCGTGCTGGTTCGCTGTGGTTCATGTCATGAGTTGAGCCAGCGTGGGTGTTGCCAGCGCGTATGCGGTTTTCGATATGCCGACGATATGCGTCGGCTCGTAGCCTCGGGAGCATGCGCGTGTTGATCGTCGAGGACGAGCCCTTCCTGGCAGAAGTCATCCGCGATGGCCTAAGTCTGGAAGCGATCGCTGCCGACCTCGCCGGTGACGGTCACACCGCTCTGGAACTGCCGAGCATCAACGCCTACGACATCGCCGTCCTCGACCGCGACATCCCCGGCCCCTCCCGCGACGAGATCGCCGAACGCATCGTCGCCTCCGGCAGTGGCATGCCCATCCTCATGCTCACCGCCGCCGACCGGCTCGACGACAAGGCCTCCGGGTTCGATCGGCGCCGACGACTACCTCACCAAGCCCTTCGCGCTCAAGGAACTCGTGCTCCGTCTCAGAGCGCTCGACCGCAGGCGCGCCCACAGCAGGCCACCCGTGCGAGAGATCGCCGGCCCGCGTCTGGATCCGTTCCGCCGCGAGGTCTACCGCGACGGCCGTTACGTCGCGCTCACCGGAGACAGTTCGCCGTGCTCGAAGTCCTCGTCGCGGCCGAAGGCGGTGTCGTGAGCGCTGAAGAACTCTTGGAGCGAGCGTGGGATGAGAACGCCGACCCCTTCACCAACGCCGTCCGCATCACCGTCTCGGCACGGCGCAAACGGCTCGGCGAACCCGGGATCATCGCCACCGCCGGCGGCGCCGGGTACCGCATCGGCACTCAACCAGACACCCGGACGTGAGGGAGGAGACCGTGGATAGAGCGCCTGGGTTGAGCGTTCGCCTCAAACTCACTCTCAGCTACGCCGGCTTCCTCATGCTCGCAGGCGCCTTGCTGCTCGCCGCCGTGTTGGTCTACTTCCTGCGAGGCCTACCCGATGATGCGGTCTACACCACCGGTGACTTGATGATCGACCGCTCCGCCATCATGCGTTCGTTCACTCCGGTCGCGGCCATCGTGTCGGCGTTCCTGCTGGTATTCGGTCTCCTGGGAGGATGGATTCTCGCCGGCCGGATGCTCGCCCCCCTGACCCGCATCACGGACGCTACACGCATGGCCGCGAACGGGTCACTTTCCCACCGGATCCAGTTGGAAGGCCGCAAAGACGAGTTCCGCGAACTCGCCGACGCCTTCGACGCCATGCTCGTACGACTTGAAGCACACGTCGCCGAACAGCGGAGATTCGCCGCCAACGCCTCGCACGAACTGCGCACCCCCCTGGCGGTCTCGCAGTCACTTCTCGATGTCGCCCGCAGTGATCCGACACACGACCATGGCGAACTCGTCGACCGGCTTCACACCGTCAACGCTCGAGCGATCGACCTCACTGAGGCGCTACTCGCGCTCAGCCACGCTGGCCAGAGGTCCTTCACGCGAGAACCTGTCGACCTGTCCCTACTCGTGGAAGAGGCCACCGAAACGCTGCTCCCGCTCGCCGAGAAACGCGGTGTCACCATCGATACCTCCGGTGACATCACCCCGGCTGTCGGGTCGCAAGCGCTCCTGCTGCAGATGACGACGAACCTTGTGCACAACGCCATCGTGCACAACCTGCCCGAACAGGGCACTGTTTGGGTCAAGACCAGCGTCCGCCCCGAGACCGTGGTGCTCACTGTCGAGAACACCGGCGAGAAACTCTCCTCGCAGCTGGTCTCGACACTCACCGAACCGTTTCAGCGCGGCACCGAACGAATACGCAACGACCACGCAGGCGTCGGCCTCGGCCTGGCGATCGTCAAGAGCATCACCCAAGCACACGACGGATCCCTCACGATCATCCCGCGCCCTGCGGGCGGACTCCGTATCGTCGTTCAACTGCCTACCCCCCACCACCACATGCCGCCAAACAGTCAGGTACCGCAAACCTGGTCACGTACGGCCACATAACCGGATTAGCCGAGAGAACTCCGCAACCGCGTAGCCTGACGGCCCCGATAAGAAAACCTTCCAAGATTTCACGTCGTCGGCGTCCTCGTCGCCGTCGTCCGGCGCGGCTCGCGGCCGGTCGAGCAGGATGATCCCGGACGTGGTGAGGGCGTCCGGCTCGCCTGCCGCGCGGGGTCGGAGGCGGGTCGATGCTCTGGAGCGTCTCCGCCGGCTCGATGCTCATCGCGCGCCCCTGGCCGAGGTCGCCCCGAGCGGCAGGTGGCGGACGGCAGGCCGGCCGCCGGTGGCGCCGCCGCCCACGGCAGTGATCAGCGTCGACCGGGTCCGGTCGATCTGGGTCATGAGCCGGCTCGACCGGAAGCCGTCGATCAGCCCGAGCACTGCCGCATGAGCATGCTCTTCTCCCAGCAGTCACCGAAGTCGTAGCGGTGGCCGAGCCGGTCGCCGGCCTCGCAGCTCGACGTCGCCGGCGTCTGGGGTGATGGGAAGACGGTCGCGGCCGACGGCTCCCAGATCGGCACCTGGGAGGACAACCTGCTGGCCGAGACCTCCATCCGCTACGGCGGCCATGGCGGCATCGCCTATCGGCTCGTCTCCAACACCTACATCGCGCTGTTCTCCCGCTTCATCCCCTGCGGGGTGTGGGAGGCGGTCTACTTGATCGATGGGCTGCTGAAGAACGCCTCCGACATCCAGCCCGACACTGTCCACGCTGATACCCAAGGCCAGTCACTGCCGGTCTTCGGTCTCGGCGCCCTGCTCGGGTTCGACCTGCTGCCACGCATCCGCAACTGGCATGACCTGGTCTTCTACCGGCCGGATGAGCAGGCCCACTACCAGCACATCGACTCCCTGTTCGGGGAGGAGGCGGTCGACTGGAAGCTGGTCGAGACCCACTGGAGCGACCTGCTGCGAACCGCGATCTCGATCCGCGAGAACAAGCTGTCATCGGTGACGCTTCTGCGCCGCCTGGGCAACCACTCCCGCAAGAACCGCCTGTATCGCGCCTTCCCTAGCTCGGCCGCGCCATCCGCACCGTCACCCTGCTGCGCTACTGTCCGAGCCGGCCCTGCGTGAGCAGATCACCGCCATCACCAACCGTACCGAGGCCTTCCACGGTTTCGCCGACTGGCTGGTGTTCGGCGGCAGCTGATCAGCCACAACGACCCCGACCACCACGAGAAGGTCGTCAAGTTCAACGAGCTGCTCGCCAACTGCGTCATCTACTCCAATACTCCAACGCCTGCGACCTCACCGACGCCGCCGACGCCCTGGCCGCCGAAGGCCATCCCGTCGACCTGGACGACCTGGCCACCATCTCGCCCTACATCACCCACACCATCCGCCGGTTCGGCGATCGGACCCTCAACCTCAGCCCGCCGGCCAGGCACCCGCCACCCGGCTGGACCTGGAACCGCGTGTCCTGTTCGGAGCTTCACCCGCCCCCTGACAGCGGCATAAATGCACTCGCTCGATCCACCGGGGGCCCGCTAGTGTCGCGCGGATGAGCACCGTTTCTCTGCCTCTGCTCTGGCTGTCGGGGCCTACGGGTGTCGGGAAGTCCACGGTTGGCTGGGAGGTGTTTGCGCAGCTGAGTCGTGCCGGCGTCAAGACGGCGTTTGTCGACGCTGACCAGATCAGCCTGTGCTACCCCATGCCAGAGGGCGTGACGCATCGCCTCCGCGCGCGGAATCTGGCTGCGATGTGGCCGAACTTCCGGCAGGAAGGGGTGCAATGTCTGGTCCTTGCGGGCTTCGTTGACACTCCCGAGGAGGTTCGTGAGTACACCGCCCTTCTTCCTGAGGCCACGTTCACCGTGTGCCGGCTGCGCGTCGATAGCGCTGAGCTCAAGGAACGGTTCCTCGCGCGGGGATGGCGTCCGGATCTGGTGGAGGAGGCGGTCGTTGAAGCGGAAGCCCTGGAACGCAGTGACTACGCCGACGTGTGCGTGGATACGGGCGGCTTAGTGGTGTCCGAGGCGGCCCGGCTGGTCTGTGAGCGTGTGGGGGGATGGCCGGGTATCCTCCCCGCCGCGACGTTCCACAGTGTCGTCGACCCGCAGCACCCCCCGACCTCGGTGGATGCCGCACCCGTTTCCGCGCCGGTACCCGTGCTGTGGCTGTGCGGTGCTACGGCGGTTGGGAAGTCGACGGTCGGCTACGAGATTTTCATGCAGGTCTACCGGACCGGCGTGCGTGCCGCCTATGTCGATGTGAAGCAGATCGGGGCGCTGCGTCCCGTCGCGGACGACGACGTGGACAGCCATCGCCTCAAGGCCCGCAACCTCGCGGCCATCTGGGCGGGACATCGTGCGGCGGGTGCCCAGTGCCTGATCGTCTCCGGGGAAGCCGACTCCGACGACATTGTCCGCGGCTACGCCGAGTCGCTGCCCGGAACCGCCTTGACCGTGTGCCGCTTGCATGCGGGGCCAGAAACGCTGGCCGAGCGCGTCGCGCAACGTGGCAGGGGAGGCGGGCCGGCCCTACCGGGTGATGAGCTGAAAGGGCTGAACTCGGACACCCTGCACCGTATCGCCGAACGAGCGGCGTTCGAGGCCAAGGCGCTCGACAGCGCCGGGGCAGGTGATCTGCGCGTTGACACCGACGGTCGGTCGGTGAAAGCGGTGGCCGCGGACGTACGGGCTCGCGGCGGCAACTGGCCGAATCTCTTCCCCTGAACGCAGTCCAGCAGGGTCAGCCGCCACGGACAGCGAAGAGCCCATACCGATCACGGTAGCCGGGCGCACTCCCGCACAACGATGCGTTGGAAGGTACGTTCGCGGGCACGCCGTTCGCCATGCGGCTGCGCTACACCCGCACGTGGGTGCATACCGACGAGCACGGCCCACGCCAGTCCGGCATAACGTCACTCCCGCCTGCGCTATCGTTCATGATCGTGTCGATGTGGTTGAACCTGGCGAAGATCGATGTCGAGCTGCTGGAATCCGTTCGGGCGAACCCCGACCTGATCGGCGCGATCTTCTTCGACGACGGGCAGGCGCCCGTCGGCTTCCATCATGAAGCCGATATGTTCGGAGATGACTACCGAACCCTCGATGCCGTCGCACAGGGCCGAGCCGAGGCCGAGCATGAGAGTGCGCAGTGGCGGGAGTGTTATCCCTGGCTCGCGGCGGCGACCGGCGAGACCGGTGAGAACGACGTGGAGGGCTACGAGTTCGACTACGGCCCGGCGTTCGTCCTCGATCCCGGCCAGGTGACGGCGATCGCGCAGGGCCTGATGGGCGAGGGATGGGGATTCGGCGTCGCTCGACGGGACGCGGCGGACGGCGCTTATGAGGGGTTTGAGGACCTCGGGCCGTTCTACGCGGCGGCGGCACGAGAGGGCAAGGCCATCGTGGGCGGGGTGAGCTGACCCGCTGCCGTAGCCACCGCACCGCTTCCGACGGGCTTTGCATCAGAGCCAAAACCTGTGGCCGTGCCTTCCTGGGCGCTCGTAAGGTGCCGACCATGGTGGAAAAGACATCCGGAGGGCGCGCCCACGCCGATGATGAACGTCGGCCAGGGGCCGCTCATCTGGCCGTGCGCGGCGGCCGCCACCAGCGCGCCCATCCGGCATGAGCCGCCCAGCACGAAGGTCCGCGCCCAGAACCGCTCCCGTTCCTCGGGTTCTCCGGGCCTGACGTGCAGGAGGGCGTGCGCGCGCGGCGCGAGAAGCGGCCGCCGAGCTTCTAGCTGCGGAAACGGCCCTCACGGGCGTAGACGCAGGTGCCGCCGCCGCAGGACGGGTCGGCGTTCCAGGCGTCGTCGTAGGAGACCGTGCGGTGCCGCTTGATCGCGCCCGACTTCACCACGGCCTGGTGGTGCCCCGGCGGCACCAGGCCCTCGAAGTGCTTCACGAAGTTGCCGAGGATGTTCCTGTAGTAGATCCGGTGCCGGGCCCAGAGGTTGCTCGGCGAGCTCTGCGGGGTGCAGTTGGCGACGTAGCTCTCGGCGATGCTCTGCTTGAAGCCGCCGAAGTCGAACGTGCTGTATGACTTGGCCGGCAGGCCTGGCACCCCGTCGTCGTGCCAGAGCGTCCAGCCGAAGGGCGACCAGGTGCAGGTCGACGTGCCGGAGCGGACCGCGCTCGCCGGGGCGGTCAGGCCGCCCGCCGTGACCGGCTCGCTGGTGATCCTGCGCCGCTGCAGCTCGGCGGGCAGGTCGGCGCCGTGGGCCTCGACGAGACGCCGGGGGACCGCGACGTCGGGCGGGGTGATCTCCAGATAGGTCTCCAGGAGGGTGTCCTCGTCGTCACGGGCGATGAGGGGGGCGCGACCGATCATTCCGGTCTGGACCATCCCGACCTCGTCGGACGGGACGCTGTCGGTGAAGGTCACCGACAGCCCGGTCGTGTAGTCGAGTTGAGCTAAGACGATCTCGCGGTCGGACTCCTCGGCGGCGGCAGGGGCCACGGCCGTGGCCATGGCAGGGGAGGGGGCGAGAAGCACGGCGGCGGCGATGGCCGCCACGAATGGGCCGAATCTCATGCGGGCTACGTTAGGAAGGGATCTTTCAGTTGCCTTAAGGTGAGCTCAGCGCATGCTCATTCTGACCTACGTGCCGGAAATGCCCTCCGATCGGGTCCGTGCGATGAGCCCTCAAAGTAACTCTCAGTAACTTAGTCGCTGCGGGGATGTCCTCGGCGAGGTGATCCTGAATCCGCACCGCGCACGGGAGTGTCAGGTCGGCGTGCCGTCGTTGTCGGCGAGGATGCGGTAGACGCCGGCCATGGAGGCACCTCGTCCTGACACGTTCCCCGGGCTCGTCATCGCATGCCATCGCAACCCCAAGAGCACGCTGGCCTGCGGTTCGATCCTTAGCGTTACTACCGGCGAGTAGATTCCCCGGACCCCGAACGAGCGCGACGGGTATTGAGATGATCTCAGTGACCCGGTCACGATCCAAGGCGATCACGGCGCCGGACCGCCCAAA
This sequence comes from Nonomuraea sp. NPDC003804, assembly GCF_040610675.1. Lineage (NCBI taxonomy): Bacteria > Bacillati > Actinomycetota > Actinomycetes > Streptosporangiales > Streptosporangiaceae > Nonomuraea > Nonomuraea sp. NPDC003804. The sequence continues at coordinate 28,784 of NZ_JBEXMT010000015.1, read as the reverse complement.
GCCGGATGTGCAGACGACTACGGTGATGAGGCCAAGGCGTCACTGTACGGACGACTCCGCCAATGCCTGCCCGCCAAATCAAAACAACAGCGCGAGCGCCGGACCGGGCTGTCCTTCGACGAGCTCAACCATGTACGGCACGCCTCGGCCTTCGCACCACCGATCCTGATGTTTGCTGACACGGGCGACACGGGGGTGCCGATCGGGCCCGCGCTGGAGCTCGCCAGAGCCCGGCCCGATCTCGTCACCCTCGTCCAGACCTGCGGCGGAGGGCACGTGGGTCATGGAATGTGAATCCCGCCGCCTACGAGAAGGCGTTGGAGGAGTTCGTCACGCGACCTTGGACTCCGGCGCCTTCCAGGTGTTGCACGCGCCCGGAGTGCCCTTGGTGTAGCCCTGCGTGAACCAGTAGAGGTCGTTGGCGCTGAGCTTGTCCTTGCTGAAGCGGTCGCGCCAGTGCTTGTCCTTCGGCGTGGGCTCCTCGGCCTTCAGCGTGGCCTTCCAGTTCTTCGACTTTGCGCCCAGGGCCTTGAGCGTCACGCCGGACAGGCACAGCCGCTGCATGTCGAAGCGACGCCCCTGCTCCTCCAGCTGCTTCTGATCGGCGTCGTTCGGCATGCCCCAGTAGGCCGCACCGATGCCCGTCTGGCCCATGACCACGCCGCTCCAGGCCTGGGCGACCTGGGTGAGGATCGGCAGGTCGTCCTTGGCACTGATCCAGTCGGCGTCGAGCTGAATCTGGAGCTGGGTGTAGCAGCTGGTGGCGAACGAGCCGGTGATCTCTATGCCGTTGTAGCAGGAGCCCTTGTCGTGAGTGGCCTTGATATCGGTCTTGACCGGCTTGAAGTCGGGGATGAACGGCCCCCAGGCGTCGTTCAGGCAGCCGACGAGGGTGTTCAGGTATGTGGTGGTCGAGGACTTCGTCGTGCCTTTGCTCAGCTTGCAGCTGATCTTGGGGAGCTTGCCCTTCTTGTACAGGGCGTTGTGGGTCAGCTCGGGGACGCCCTTGACCGGGTAGGCGGCTGCCGCACCGGAGAACGCCATCAGTCCGGCCGCCGTGGCAGCCAGCACGCGGATCATCATGAAGCGGGATGTTAGGGGCGAAGGCTTGGCGCGGTCTACACAGATCAGGAGACCTTCGAGCTGGGCACCCTTCAGGTGTTCCAGGCGCCGGGGCCGCCCGCCTGGTAGCCTCGCGCGAACCAGCGGCGTTCGTCGCCCTTCAGGCTCGTCTTCAGCGGGCGGCCGGGCGCCTTGTTCGAGGCGCCTGCCAGGCAGACTCTCCGCAGGAAGTGACGGCGGTCGAGCTCCTTCGGTCGGCGCGGTCGTCCATGTCGAAGAACGCCCTCTGGATGCCGGTTCGATGTCGACCGAGGTCTTCTTCGTTCCCCAGACCCTGTCCAGGCAGGCGACTCAGAAGTCAGGCCTGGCGGCCGGCTGGCCGCCGTTGCTGGCGGATTTCTGCTGGGCGTTCCGAGGCTGCTGTTCAACCAGGCCGTCGCCGTGTTGCCGGTGGGCGAGACAGCTCTGCTGTTCAACCTGATCCCCGTGCTGGCCGGACCACCTGGAGCGGGTGCGGGCCGCCTGTGGGACGCGTGAGCGCGCCTGCCGTACCGGCGATGCTCAGGACGGGGTGTGCCGGCCCGTCAGGCTGCGTGAATGGGCCGTCCGGTAGTGCGAGGGCGGGATGCCGTACCGGCCGACGAAGGCCTGACGCAGCGACTCCGCCGAGCCGAATCCACACCGTGCGGCCACGACCGGCATCGGCAGCGACGTCTCTTCCAGGAGGTGGGCGGCCGCCTCGATCCTGGCACGGCGGACGAACTGCCCGGGCGCCTGGCCCAGGTGCTCCATGAACAGGCGCGTCAGATGCCGCACGCTGACGTTCGCGACGGCCGCCAGCGCGGCCGTGCTGAGATCGCCGCCCACGTTGGCGTGCGCGTGGTCGACGACCCGCCTGACCACGTCGTGGTCGGGCGGCGGCGCCTCGGTGAAGATGCTCATCTGTGCCTGGTTGCCCGGCCGCTGCAGGTAGGTCACCAGCTCACGGGCCAGCAGCCGGGCCAGGCCGGCCCCGTGATCCTCCTCGACCAGCGCCAGCGTCAGGTCCAGCGCGCTGGTGATGCCCGCCGACGTGGCCACGGCGCCGTCCCTGATGTAGATCGGCGCGGGATCCACGACGGCCTTCGGACTGCGCTCGGCGAGGTCGCGCGCGAAGCGCCAGTGCGTGGTGACGCGCTTGCCGTCCAGCAGCCCGGCGGCCGCCAGGATGCTCGCGCCGGTGCAGACCGAAGTGGTGCGCCGGCTCACGCCCGCCAACCGGCGCACGTGGCCCACGATCACCGGGTTCGCGGCGGCTCGGGTGTGCCCCCAGCCGCCGGAGACGAACAGCGTGTCGAGCGGCCCGGTCACCTTCTCCAGTGCCTGCTGGGCGTTCAGCGTCAAGCCCGTGGCGCAGTCGACGGGACGGGCGCCCGGGCTGACCACCACCGTCCGGTACGGCTCCCGTAACGAGCCGATCACGTTCGCCATCGCCAACGTGGTGGTGACGCAGGCGATGTCGAGCAACTCGGCATCCTCGTAGGCCACCACCGCCATCGGACGTTCCCGCATGTGGCCACCCTAGGGCGCCTCGCCGGCCTTCCGGCATCACCCTCACAGGAGGATCAGGATGCCCACGCCCAGCGTGAGGTCGAGCACGCCGCACCACTCGGCGAGTGACCTGCTCACGACGGCGTTCGCCCGCCAGTGGTGCCAGTCCCATACGGCGTGCGCGATCAGGGCGCCGGCCACCAGGTATCCCGCCGCGCCCGGCACCACGTATTCGGCCGTCACCGCGAGCGCGCCGAAGGCGAGCATGGCCGGCACCTGCCATCCGGCGGGCGGCGCGCCGCGGAACCGGCCGGCCAGCAGGGACCCCACGACGAGTACGAGCGCGGTGCCGACCAGCACCGGCCACGGATCGCCGTCGAGGACCCGGAACCCGAACAGGACCGCGACCAGCACGCCGAGAGCCGGCCACGCGACGCCGCGCCTGCCGGCCAGCGCGCAGGCCTGGTAGACCATCGCCGACAGCAGGACGACCACCGCGAGCTCGCGGCCGTCCTTCAGGTCGGCGAGGTTCACGGCGGCGAAGGCCAGGGCGAAGCAGGTCGGCCAGCGCGCGGCCAGGGCCCTCCCCACCTGGCCGAGACGGGACAGCGGGTGCGTGCCGTTGCCGGCTGATACCGGAGCAGGACGAGTCATGGGTCCACGGTGCCCCGGCGCGCGGCCCCGGCCGCCGATCCGGACGAGCAGATGTCCGAAAACCTGGGATGCCGGTCTTTCCGGCAGGGGAACCTTCCTGCCGGGGTCCGTCTCACGGCCTACGGCAGGTCGGCAGTCCCTCGCGGTAGGTCGGGTAGGCGGGCGTCCACCCCAGCTCACGCTTGGCCCGCTCCGAGGAGATCCTGATGCGGGTGCCGGCCATCAGCGCGTGCATGTAAGGGGTCGCCCTCAGCATCCACGCGGGCAGCCGCATCGGCGCCGCCGCGCCCGCGACCTCGGCCAGCGCGCCGACATACGTGTCGAAGGCCACCGGCTCGTCATCGGCGATGTTGTACGGCCGGCCCGCCGTACCCCGCTCCAGCGCGGCGACGGTCGCCGAGGCCGCGTCCCCGATGTGGATCAGCGAGACGACCCCCGCGGGGCGGACGGCCGGCAGCAGGCGCTTCCTGGCCATGTCCATGAGCGTCCAGGTGGAGACCTCCGGGCCGTAGAACATGCCGTAGCGCAGCGCCACGCCCTCGATGCCCGGGGTGGAGAAGACCTGTTCCTCGTTGGCGCGCATCGAGCGCATGTGCACGTCGAAGGCCCTGCCCTGGCCGGGCTCGGCGAACGGGCGGTCCTCGGTGACGGGCTCGTCGCCGTGGTCGCGGTAGCCGTACCCGAGGAAGAACGACTGGGTGACGAAACGGTGCGCGCCGACCTTCCGGGCGGCCCGCAGCAGGTGGGCCGTGCCCTGGTCGCGCAGCCGGTCGGTGGCGTGGAGGTTCCGGTGGAACATCGGCATGCCGGTGATGGCCGTGGCCTGGTGGATGACCGCGTCGGCCCGCAGCCCGCCGACCGCGGCCAGGAGCGCGTCGCCGTCCATCAGGTCGGCCACGACGGGCGTGGCTCCGGCGGCGACGAGCCTGGCCGCGCCGCGGGCGGACCTGGTGATGCCGAGCACGTCGTGGCCGGCCTCGCGAAGCTGGGCGACCAGCGCGGTGCCGAGGGTGCCGGTGGCGCCGGCGAGCAGCACTCTCATGCCTGACCTCCCTTGCGCAGCGCGCGCAGGCGCGCGACGAGCGCGATCCCGGCCAGGGCCGAGAAGAGCGCCAGGACCCACCAGTCGGAGGGACGGCCACCGCCGAGCTTCAGGTCCAGCGCGTGGTTGACGGCGTGGAAGGAGTTGGCGAAGACGAACCCGGTGAGCACCACGGCGATGACGTCCCGCCACCACAGGGCGGCGAGCATCATGACGCCGATGCCCATCTGGAACACCCCTGCGTCATGCAGGAAGTGCACGTGGTTGGGCCAGTTGGCCCAGGCGGCGAAACCGGCCGGGTCGATGCGCATCCATATGCCGGTGACGAGCATCGTCGCCGCCGAGACGACGATGGCGATCCTGATGAAGAGATCTCGCACGATGGTTCCTCTCGTTGGGCTTCCACGAACAGGACGGGCCGGACGAGAGCGGCTGTGACACGACATGCCGGTGATGTGGATCACAGATCACCGGGACCTGTGCTGAACGGATATCTATGCACAAACTGGGCACGGGTCGGGGTGGGGAGACGCCATGACAATGCGGGGAGGAATCATGACCGATACCCAGACTCGCCCGTCTGAGGCGCGCCCGTCCGGCGAGCTCACGCTCGACCTACCGCTGGTCACCATCCAGGTCCGCCGGCCGGCGCTGCGGATGCCGGCCATGCCGCACATCGAGCTGCCGCACATCGAGCTGCCGCATCTGGAGCTGCCCAGCCGCCAGGAGGTCGGTCATGCCGTGGATGTCGCCCGGACGTTCCTGCCTCCGCCCGAGCGCATCGCCTACTACGGCGCGCTGGGCGCGCTCGCGGCGTTCGGCGTGCTCGAGTGGCCGGTGGCGGCCGCGATCGGCGCTGGAACGATGATCGCGCAGCGCAGGCGCGAGGAGCGGGACCGCGAGGTGAAGGCGTTGCCGCCCACCGCGACGAGCACCGCCGACACCACCGCGCCGAGGACCGCAGCACCGAAGACCGCAGCGCCGAAGACCACCGTGCCGAGGACCACGGTGCCGAAGACCGCAGCGCCGAAGAGCACCACGGCGAAGGCCGACACAGGGAGGGCTGACACGGGGAGGGCTGACACAGGCAAGGCTGACACAGGCAAGGCCGACCCGGCGAAGACCGTGACGGCGAAGGCCGACACAGGCAAGGCCGATATCGCGAAGTCGGACACAGGAAAGGCCGACACAGGGATGTCGGACACGGAGAAGGCCGAGGTGGCGAAGGCGAGCACGGCGAAGACCACTGCCGCGCGGGGTTCCGCCAAGCGCAGGGCCGCCTCCACCGGCTCCCGGGCGCGCTCGGGCGGGTGAGGCCGGCCTCCTCCAGGCCGCGGAGTTGCCGGTCGCGCGTCGCCCAAGCCCCCTGACTCTTACCGGGACGGCGCCGCTTCCCGGCGCCCGAGCCCATGCGGTTGGACCGCTACGCGCAGCTGGGACATCGCGTCGCGCAGGCGGTCCGGGCCGAGCCCGGCGTAGCCGATGACGAGCCCGGGGAAGGCCGCTCTGCCGTACGCCGGCAGCGGGTCGGTGTCGATGCCTGTGTCCCCCTGCGAGAGCGGCATGGGCCGTCCCCTCTGGCAGGACCCCACCTGCGGCCCGGGCGCTTTCGCGCGGCGGCGCGAACGGCCGGCGAGTCCCGGCGGGAACGGCCGGCGGCGCTCAGTGCGGTCGTCCTCGTCGCGGGCCGGTCGTGCGCGTCGATCAGCTCGCCCGCGTCAGCGGGCAGCGGTGGGTCTCCCGCCGCTCCCGGCTCCAGGCGTCCCCTCCGCCGCCGAACGCAACCCCCGCCGCGGGACCGGCATCAGGATCGACAGCAGGGTCGGCCTGAGCGAGGCCGTCGTGGACCGCGGCGCGGGCCGGCAGCGCCCGGTCATCGGCGTGCGGTCAGTGCGCCTTCTCGCCCTTGGCGTTGAGGGCGTACCACTCGGCGCCGAAGGCCTCCTTGTCGTGCCCGTACACGTCGCCGGGCTTCTTGTCGTCGTGGTAGCGGTAGAGCGGCCACTTGCCGTAGACGACCTGGGTGCCGTCGTCGGTACGGTCGGCGGTCTTGAGCAGGTCGGCCTTGGCGCCTTCCGCGGCCTTGGGCTCGCCCTTGGTCAGGTAGGGCGGCCACTCCTTGGCGCACGCGTCGTAGCAGGTGGGCTTGCCGTCCTTGTCCTTCTCGAACATGTAGAGCGTCATGCCCTTGTCGTCGACAAGGATCTTGCCGATGCTCGACGACGCGACGCGGACCGCGGCCGGTTGCATGGGCGTGGCCACGGCCGGGTGGACCGCGACCTGCTCGGAGGTGCGTTGCTCGGCTGTCCCGCCGCAGCCCGCGATCACGAGGAGGGCGGCAGCCGGCACGAGTAGTTTCCTCATGGAAGCACAACGTAACCGGTCGCCCGCCGGTTCAGCCGGACGGCTCCGGCGGGCAGCCGTAAAGCTCTGGCGCGGGAATGGTCAACGCCGTGGGCGGGCGGTGCCGCGCCATGCGGCCATGGATCGGGGTGAGACGTGCCGGTCTCACCGGGAGAAGAGCCGGTCGAGATGGGCGGTGAGCAGGTCCACGGCCGTCTGACCGGCGTACTGCCCGGCCAGCACGCTGGACTGCAGTCCGGTGATCAGCGCCAGGAGGATGGCGGCCGCCGTGTGCGGGTCCTCGCCCGCGGTGACCTGGCCCGCCTCGTCGCCACCGCGCGCCACTACGCCTGGGGGTTCGCCTGCGGCATCGGCCTGTACTCCCCGAACTGGATCCGCAGGCCGCTCGCCCGGCTGCTGCACACCCCGTCGTTGCACCGCGCGGACGACATACTGCCCGCGATCGCCGGCACCTACCTCTTCGAGCAGGCGCTCCCGCCGATGGTGCCGCTCACGGACGACGAACTGGCCGCGATCAGCACGCCCACCCGGGTGCTGTTCGGCAAGCACAGCACCATGCAGGACTCGGCCGCGGAAGCCGAACGGCTGCGGCGCCTCCTGCCCGCGGTGGAGGTCGACGTGGTGCCGGGCACCGGCCACTCCATCGCGCTCGACGTGCCCGACATGGTCAACGACCGGATCCTGGAGCACGCCGCCCGGGTCGGCGGCCGCTCACGGGAACTCAGGCCGCACCAGGACTGAAGACGGCAAGCCGGGACGATCTAGAACGGGTGGTGTCGTCCGTTGTCGCGGTGGGGGTGCACAGGACCGCGTCGAACGCCCGCGGAACAGGTGTGTCCATGGTCGCGCTCTGTGATCGGACGCGTTCCAGCGACGCCCACCGCAGGGTCGGACGAGCGCAGGTCCGTCAAGGTGACGGCCGCGTCGAGCCCGGCGTCGGCGAGGGCCAGGCGTCCCGTCACGTTCGTGTGACCATGACGTAGAGCAGCAGCACGGCCAGGACCAGCAGGGCGGCGCCCAGGAACAGGGGGAACAGCCGTCTCCTGGCCGGCTCGGCGCCTGGGGACGCCCGCTTCGACAGGCGCGCCTGCCTGGCCGCCAGGGCGTCCTGCCAGTCTGCGAGCGTGTCGCGGTCCGTGAACCTGCGGATGATCAGCAACAGGAACGGCAACGCCACGCCCGCCATGGCCATGGCGGCGCCGGGCACCCATCTGGACGTGGTCATCGTCAGCCGGATCCCGCCGACGACCAGGACGACCGCGAGCCCGAGCGCCACGGCCGAGCGGCGGGTCAGGTTCATCGCCACCGCGGCCTTGACGGCCCCGAACGCCACGGACAGCGCGCTGATCCCCAGCTCCGCCGCCCCCTCGCCGTCGGCGAGCCACTGCTCGAGATAGCGCTCGCGCCGCGCCTTCCCGGGCAGGAGCGCAGCGGCTGTGACGATGATGCCCCGGCTCAGCGCGTCCACCTCAGACGCCCGGCTGCGGCTGGGGCAAGCTCTGGCCGACCGGCCGGCGCGCGGTCGCGTACGTGGCGACGACGCGACGCGCGGCGGGCAGGGCGTCCCCCGTCAGCCGGTAGAGGCGCCGGCGGGGCCCTTCCCGCGCGGAGTCCGGCTCCCAGGTGGAGATCACCCATCCGCTGCGCTCCAGCCGGTCGAGTACGAGGTAGACGGTGCCCGGGGCCCGACCTGACGCCTTGATGATCTCCAGCCCCCAGCGTGCGTCCAGATCGGCCATCAGGGCCTCGATCACGTCCGCGGTAGCCGGTGTGATCCTCGACAGAGGCTGCATGATCGCCACTCTATTTCCCGCGTGGGGGATGTGGACGTGGTCGGGCTCCGCTCTTCCCGGTGCCCGGGCCGTCCTCGATCGCCGACAGGACCGTCGCCTCGATCTCGTCAGACGTCGGCCGTCAAGGACCCCGGACCCGGATGATTGGGGACCTTTGTCCCTGGAGTGTCGACTGCACCGGTGGTGGACTCAGGAACCGTCCACTGCCTGGAGATCCGAAGGGCGACACCGTGTCGATCACCGATTACTTCACCCATAGTTTCCGCGCCGAGCACCGCCGGCTCCGCGATCTGTTGCTGTCGCTGGTGGACGCCTTCCGGTCCGGGGACGCGGCTCGGGTCAGGACCTTGGTGTCGTGCGTGTCGGCCGCGGCGGGGCCGTCCTTCCGCTACGAGGAGGAGGCCATGTATCCGGGCCTGGTCCCCATCGTCGGCCGGGAGCACGTGGCCAAGCTGTTCACCGACCACGACGGCGCCATCCGGGAACTGCGCGAGCTGAACGACGTGTCCCGAGCCGCCGAACTGGACACCGAGCGGGGTATCAGGCTCACCCGGGCGCTGCTGCGGCACGTCAGCGACTCCGACGGGCTGGCGCTCATGGCGGAGGTCATGCCGGAGGACGACGTGGTGCACATCCTGGCGTCCCGTGACGCCGTGGTCGAACGCGACCTCGACGTGCTGGCGTGGGCGGACCAGGTGCGGGGTCGGCGTGTCTGAGCCGCGGCCGGTCCTCATCCAGGGCGGGATGGGCGTCGGCGTGTCCGGATGGCGGCTGGCCCGGGCCGTGGCGCTAACCGGGCAGCTGGGTGTGGTCTCAGGGACCGCCCTGGACGCCACGCTGGCCAGGCGGTTGCAACTCGGTGACCCGGGTGGCCACGTGCGTCGGGCGCTGGCCGCGTTCCCGGTGCCCGAGATCGCCGATCGGGTCCTCGGCCGCTACTTCGTCCCGGGCGGTTCGGGCGCCGGCGTGCCGTACCGGCCCATCCCGCGGCTCGGGCTGCGCGGCAACCGGTCGCGGGACGAGCTGACCGTGGTGGCGAACTACGTGGAGGTCCTGCTGGCCAAGGAGGGGCACGACGGTCAGGTCGGGATCAACTACCTGGAGAAGATCCAGCTGGCCACGCCCGCGGCCGTCTACGGCGCGATGCTCGCCGGTGTGGACCACGTCCTGATGGGCGCGGGGATTCCCGCGGAGATCCCGAGTCTCCTCGACGCTCTCGCGGCACATCGGCCGGCCGGGATCTCGGTGACCGTGGCGGGCGCGGAGGACACGCGGCACTCGGTGGGTCTCGACCCGGAACGGCTGCTCGGCCGCGGCCTTCCCGCGCTCCGGCGTCCCCGGCTGCTCGCGATCGTCTCCTCGCACGTCCTGGCCGCCTACCTGGCGCGGTCACCGCGGACCCGGCCGGACGGCTTCGTGCTGGAGTCGGCCGTGGCGGGCGGGCACAGCGCGCCACCCCGAGGCCCGTTCGCCCGTCCTGACCTGTTCGAGCTGGTACGGCGAGGCCGCGACCTGGGCCTGGCGCCCGCCGTCTCCCCTTCGGCCGCGCCCGCGCTGACGGCCGGGAATCCGGCCCGGCTCCATCACGCGGGTGCCGCGGCGATCTCGCTCAGCCTCGACGGCGCCACACCGCGGCGGCACGACGACTTCCGCGGCTACGACGGCGTGTTCCTCCGCACGATGTCGGCCTGCGCAGCTCGGCGGGAAGGGTCGGGCTCATCGGGGAGCGGCGTGTCCGCCGTCCGCCGATCGACGTCAACGCCGGTCGCGGCTTCGTGTTCGTCTCCCACACCGGGACCGTGCATCCGTCGGGTTTCCTTCCCCTGCCGGCGGGCGACGTGTGGGAGCGGCCGCCGGCCGACATCTACCGGACGTCGCCGCTCTTCCTCGCGCTGCGCTATCCGAGCCGGCTGACGGGATGCGAGTTCAGGCTGATCTGCGGCGGTTCCCGGTCACGCGCCTACGCGTCGCGAGGTGACGTGTTCGGCGAGGAGCCGTGGTGCTCCTACCACCGGCCGGTATCCCGGCTCCTCCGGCTTCCCCCGGGGAGCGTCTCGACGGCCGGTCGGAGCCGATCCAGAGCACCCACCCTGTCCGGCACTGGAGGACACCGTCCGGGCCTGCGCCTGGAGGGCCGGTGGAGCGGTCTGCGGAATCTGCGGGACCGGGCCGAGCGGCTGGGAGGGCGCTTCACCGTCGGAGCACGCCAGGACGGCGGCACCCTCCTGCGCCGGCAGGTCCCTCTGCCGAGAGCCTGAAGCGGACCTACGGCCGCGCGGGCCTGGTCAGGCGGCGGCGATAGACGACGTACGGCCGCCACAGATAGGCCACGGGCGCCGACCACACGTGCACCAGCCGGGTGAACGGCCACATCGCGATGAACACCCACGCGGCCAGGGCGTGCAGCTGGTACACCAACGGCACGCCGGCCATGATCTCCGAGTCGGGCCGGAACGTCAGGATGCCCCTGAACCACACGGCCACGGTGGCGCGGTAGTCGTACCCGCCGCCGAGCAGGTTGCGCCCCACCGTCTCGGCCATGCCCAGCACGATGACCACCGCGAACGCGGCGAACATGGCCTTGTCCATCCGCGTGGTGGTGCGCCGTACCCGGGGGTTCACGAACCGGCGCGCCAGCAGCAGGCCCAGGCCCGCCATGACCATCACCCCGGCGACCGTCCCCGCGGCGATCGACACCACGTGGTAGAGATGCTCGGAGACGCCGACCGCCTCGGTCCAGCTCTTGGGCACCAGCAGGCCCACGACGTGCCCGCCGATGACGGCGAACATGCCCAGGTGGAACAGCGGCGAGCCGAGCCGCAACAACCTGCTCTCCAGCACCTGGGTGGTGCGGGTGGTCCAGCCGAACTGGTCGGTGCGCCAGCGCCAGACGTGGCCGACGACGAAGACCGTGATGGCGATGTAGGGGATGACGACCCAGAGCGCGACGCTCACGGCCGCACCTCCGTTCCGGTGAGGTACTCGGGTGGGGCGAAGGGGGCCAGGCCGACCTCCTCGTCGGGCGGTCCGGCCAGGGCGAGGTCGGCGACGGCGGACCGCTCGGCCGCCGTCAGGCCGGGCAGGACCGCGCAGAGCGCGTCCATCACCAGCGCGTACGGCGAAGCCGCCTCGTGCAGCGCCGTGCGGATCAGCTCGAGGCCCTTGCGGTGCTGGCGCAGCGGCGCTTCACCGGTCGAGGGTCCGGCCAGGGCGGCGAACTCGCACACCAGGGGCAGGAAGTCGGGCAGCTCGTCGTCGGGCGGGGTGAGCCCGGAGACGCGGTAGCGCTGCTTGAGCGTCAGCAGGGCCATGCCGCGGCGGCGGGTGTCGCCGTGCAGGTAGTAGGTGAGGTAGAGGCTGGACCTGCGGCGCAGGTCGAAGGTCTCGACGTAGGCGCGTGCCAGGGACGCCGGGTCGGCCTCGCCGTACCAGGTCGTGAACTCGGCGAGCGCCTCGCGTGAGGGGGAGGGCGGGAGCGCGGCGACGGCCTGCCGCAGGTCGGCGCGGGCGGCGAGCAGCTGCTCGTCGGGGTACTGCAGGAGCAGCGAGACCAGCCGCAGCAGCGTCGCGCGGTCCTGGGCGACCGGCGCCGGGCGGCGTGACAGCAGTTTCACGTGGGTTCCTTCCTGACGAAGAGCTTGAGCGCCATGCGCCCGTCGGAGCGGCGGCCGGTCACGCCGGTGGGGTGGAAGTCGTTCATGCCAGGCCCGCCCTCGACGTCGAGGCTGCAGCCGTCGGCCTGGGCCGACAGGGCGGCGGCGTCCTCGCGGTGGGCGGCGGGCACCACGTAGCGGTCGTCGTACTTGGCGATGGCCAGCAGCCGGTACATCTCCTCCATCTCGGCCGCGGTCATGCCGGTGGCCTCCAGCAGGTCGGTGGCGACGGTGCCGTCGAGGGTGCGGTCGCGCATGTAGGCGCGCATGGCCGACAGCTTCATCAGCACCCCGGCCACGACCTCGGTGTCCCCGGCGGAGAACAGGCCGGCCAGGTACTCCAGGGGGATGCGCAGGTCGGTGATGGCGTGGAAGACGTTGTCGGGGTCGTCGGCGTCGGCTCCCATCCCGGTCACGGCGTCGAGCACGGGCGACAGCGGCGGGATGTACCAGACCATCGGCAGCGTCCGGTACTCCGGGTGGAGGGGCAGCGCCACGCGGTACCGCATGGCCAGCTCGTAGATGGGCGAGCGCTGCGCGGCGGCGATCCAGTCCTCGCTCATCCCCGAGGCCCGGGCGGCCGCGATCACGTCGGGGTCGTGGGGGTCGAGGAAGACCCGGCGCTGGGCCTCCAGCAGGTCCTTCGGGTCGGGGACGCCGGCCGCCGCCAGGACGGCGTCGGCGTCGTAGAGGATCAGGCCGATGTAGCGCAGCCGTCCGACGCAGGTCTCGGCGCACACGGTCGGCTGGCCGGCCTCGATCCGGGGGAAGCAGAAGGTGCACTTCTCGGCCTTGCCGGTCTTGTGGTTGACGTAGACCTTCTTGTAGGGGCAGGACGAGACGCACATGCGCCAGCCGCGGCAGCGGTCCTGGTCCACCAGGACGATGCCGTCCTCCTCCCGCTTGTACATCGCGCCCGACGGGCAGGCGGACACGCAGGCCGGATTCAGGCAGTGCTCGCAGATGCGCGGCAGGTGGAACATGAAGGTCCTGTCGAACTCCATCTTCACCCGCTCGGTCATGGCGGCGAGGTTGGGGTCGGCCGGGGCGTGCTCGGGGGCCCCGCCGAGGTCGTCCTCCCAGTTGGCGCCCCACGTGATGGCCATGTCCTGCCCGGTGACGGCGGACTTGGGGCGGATCACCGGGGTGTGCGGCCCCGCGGGGGCGTTGACGAGGGTGTCGTAGTCGTAGGTGGCCGGCTCGTAGTAGTCGTCCAGGCTCGGCAGGTCGGGGTTGGCGAACAGGTTGACGAGCCGCCTGATCCGGCCGCCGGCGCGCAGTTCGAGCCGTCCGCGGCGGTCGAGCCGCCAGCCGCCCTTCCAGCGGTCCTGGTCCTCGTACCGCTTGGGGTAGCCGACGCCGGGCTTGGTCTCGACGTTGTTGAACCAGACGTACTCCACGCCGTCGCGGTTGGTCCAGGTCTGCTTGCAGGTGACGGAGCAGGTGTGGCAGCCGATGCACTTGTCCAGGTTCATCACCATGGCCACCTGGGCGAGGACGCGCATCAGTAGGTCACCTCCTGCCCGCGGCGGCGGATCACCGTGATCTCGTCACGCTGGTTGCCGGTCGGGCCGTAGTAGTTGAAGGCGTAGGTGAACTGGGCGTAGCCGCCGATGAGGTGGCTGGGCTTGAGCAGCAGGCGGGTCAGCGAGTTGTGGACGCCGCCGCGCCGTCCCGACTTCTCCGTCAGCGGCACGTTCACGTTGCGGTCCTTGGCGTGGTACATGTACACGGTCCCGGTGGGCATGCGGTGGGAGACGACGGCGCGGGCGACGACCACGCCGTTGCGGTTGTAGGCCTCGATCCAGTCGTTGTCCGCGACGCCGATCGCCGCGGCGTCGGCCACGCTCATCCAGATGGTGGGCCCGCCGCGCGAGAGCGCCAGCATGTAGGCGTTGTCCTGGTATTCGGAGTGGATGGACCACTTGGAGTGCGGGGTCAGGTAGCGGACGGTGACCTCGGCCGCGCCGCCGTCGCCCTGCTCGCCGTAGTGGCGGTGCATGTTGAGCGGCGGGCGGTAGGCGGGCAGCTGCTCGCCCAGCTCGGTGATCCAGTCGTGGTCGAGGAAGAACTGCTGACGTCCGGTGAGGGTGTGCCAGGGCTTGTCGCGTTCGACGTTGACGACGAAGGCCGAGTAGCGGCGCCCCCCGGTCTCCGAACCCGACCATTCGGGTGAGGTGATGACCGGCTGCGGGCGCGACCGGGTGTCGGCGAAGGTGATCCGCTTGCCCTCGTGCTCGGCCGCCAGGTCGGCCAGCCGCGTGCCGGTGCGCCGCTCCAGCGTCTCGAAGCCCTGCGTGGCGAGCCGGCCGTTGGTGGTGCCCGACAGGGCGAGGATCGCCTCGCACAGCCGCTCGGCCGTGGCCAGCGAGATCCGCCCCTCCGGGGTGACGCCGTTCTGGCTGCGCAGGTAGGTCAGTTCGGGGTCGACCCGGTAGGTGATGCCCTTGGTCGTCAGGCCCAGCTCGGCGAACAGCGGCCCCACGGACCGCACCCGCTCGGCCACGGCCGCGTAGTCGCGCTCGACCGTGACGATCTTCGGCATCGTCCGCCCGGGGACCGGCTCGCACTCGCCGTACTTCCAGTCACGCACCCGCCCGCCCGGCTGGGCCAGCTCGTCCGGGGTGTCGTGCGTCAGGGGTACGGCAAGCACGTCGGTGCGCCGCCCGAGGTGCCCGGCGGCCAGCTCGGAGAAGCGGTCGGCCAGCGTCAGGAAGGCGTCGTAGTCGCTGCGGGTCTGCCACGGCGGCGCGATCGCGGGGTTGAAGGCGTGGATGAAGGGGTGCATGTCCGTGGTGGACAGGTCGTGCTTCTCGTACCATGTCGCCGCGGGCAGCACCACGTCCGCGAACAGCGCGGTCGAGGTCATCCGGAAGTCGATCGTGGTGAGCAGGTCGAGCTTGCCCTCGGTGGCCTCCTGCCGCCAGGTCACCTCGGCGGGCCGCAGGCCCTCCGGGGTCTCCTCGTTGCGGGTCTCGGCGTCGGTGCCGAGCAGGTGCCGCAGGAAGTACTCGTTGCCCTTGCCCGAGGAGCCGAGCAGGTTGGCCCGCCACACCGTCAGCACGCGCGGGAAGTTGGCCGGATCATCCGGGTCCTCGGCGGCGAACCGCAGCCGGCCCGCCTTCAGCTCGTTGACCACGTACTCGGCCACCGGCAGACCGGCCGCCGCGGCCTCGTCGGCCAGCTCGAGCGGGTTGCGGTTGAACGTGGGGTGCGAGGGCAGCCAGCCCAGCCGCGCCGCCTGGGCGTTGCAGTCGGCGAAGGACCGGCCGGCGAACATCCCCGACCCCAGCGGGCTGGCCAGCTCGTCGGCCTTGATGCGCTCGTAGCGCCACTGGTCGGTGGCCAGGTACCAGAACGCCGTACCGGCCATGTGCCGGGTCGGCCGCTGCCAGTCGAAGGCGAAGGCCAGGTGCTGGAAGCCCGTCACCGGGCGCACCTTCTCCTGGCCGACGTAGTGCGCCCAGCCGCCGCCGTTGACTCCCTGGCAGCCGGTCAGCAGCACCAGCGTGAGGAAGGACCGGTAGATCTGGTCGGAATGGAACCAGTGGTTGGTCCCCGCGCCCATCGCGATCATGGACCGGCCGTCCGTGCGCTCGGCGTTGCGGGCGAACTCCCTGGCGATCCTGGCGATCGTGGCGGCGGGGACCGAGGTGATCTCCTCCGCCCAGGCGGGAGTGTACGGCTGGGCCGCGTCCTCGTAGGACTCCGGCCACTCGCCCGGCAGGTCGCGCGCCACGCCGTACTGGGCCATGAGCAGGTCGAAGACGGTGGTGACCAGCAGGCCGCCGACCTCGGTCGCCGGCACGCCGCGGCGCATCACCGAGCCGCCCTCGGTGGCGCCCTCGTCGAAGCGGGGCAGGTCCACCGGCACCGCCTGGGTGCTGCGATCGATCAGGCTCAACACCGGCTGCTTGCCGTCCAGGCCGAGGTTCCAGCGGCCCTCGCCCTCCTGGCCCCACCGGAAGCCCAGCGAGCCGTTCGGCACGACGGTCTCACCGGTCTCGTCGTCGAGGAAGACGGTCTTGAACTCGGCGTTCTCGCTCTGCTCGCCCAGGTCGGCGGCGGTGAGGAAGCGGCGCGGCACGTACGCGTGGCCGCGGCGCTCCAGCGTCACCAGGAACGGCAGGTCGGTGTACTTGCGGACGTAGTCGGTGAAGTACGGCACCTGCCGGTCACGGAAGAACTCGGTCAGCACCACGTGCCCCATGGCCATGGCCAGCGCCCCGTCGGTGCCGGGGTGCGGGGCCAGCCAGTCGTCGGCGAACTTGACGTTGTCGGCGTAGTCGGGACTGACCGCGACCACCTTCGTGCCCTGATAGCGCGCCTCTGTCATGAAGTGGGCGTCCGGGGTGCGGGTGACCGGGATGTTGGACCCCCACATGATCAGGTAGCGGGTGTTCCACCAGTCCGCGGCTTCGGGAACGTCTGTCTGGTCGCCCCAGACCTGCGGGGAGGCGATGGGCAGGTCGGCGTACCAGTCGTAGAACGACAGCAGCGTCCCGCCGATCATGGACAGGAACCGCGTGCCGGCCGCGAACGACGCCATGGACATGGCCGGGATCGGCGAGAAGCCGGCCACGCGGTCGGGGCCGTATTCCTTGATGGTGTGCACGTGCGCGGCGGCCATCAGCTCGAGCACCTCGTCCCAGGTGGAGCGGATGAAGCCGCCCTTGCCTCTGGCCCGCTTGTAGGCGCGCGCCCGGTCCGGGTCGCCGGTCAGCTCGGCCCACGCCAGCACGGGGTCGCCGAGCCTGGCCTTGGCCTCGCGCCACATCTCCAGCAGCACCCCGCGCACGTAGGGGTAGCGCACGCGCGAGGGCGAATAGGTGTACCAGGAGAACGACGCGCCACGGGGGCAACCGCGCGGCTCGTACTCCGGCGAGTCCGGCCCCACCGACGGGTAGTCGGTCGCCTGGTGCTCCCAGGTGATCAACCCGTCCTTGACGAACACGTTCCACGAGCACGAGCCGGTGCAGTTCACGCCATGCGTGGACCGCACCACCTTGTCGTGGGCCCAGCGGTCGCGGTAGAAGCGGTCCCACGCGCTGGGGTCTATCTGGTGCAGGGTGCGCCCGTCGGCCGACACCTCGGCCTTGGTGAAGAACGTGCGGGCGGCGAGCAACGGCCCCATGCCGGGGACGCTGCCGATACGAGGTACGCCATCGGGCTTTGTGGTCATGGATCATCCTCATCGCGAAGAGCAACAGGCATGCTCAAGGGTTCCGGTGATCGGTGACGTGACGGCAGGGACCAAAGTCCCTTTCCGCACGTCCGATCGGCCTGACGCGGGTCGAGCCGGCGGCGGTGGCGCGGAATGTCACCTGACGGGCCACGGATCACGTGGCCGGCGGGCGGGTCACCGTGCGCCCACCGAGAAGATCCCGTGAGCGCCGGCCTCGGCCCGCACCATCCCGTGGTCCACGAAGGGATAGTGGCCCGACTCCGGGAACACCCACTCGGCGAAGCCACCCTGCGCCGGGGCCAGGTCCAGCACCTGGGCCCCGCCAGGGTCGCCCTTGCGCAGCAGGTAGGCGCCTTCCTCGTAGACCGTGTCGAACGGCACGCCCACCACGTGGAAAGCGGTTCCTGAAGTCGGGCCCGCCGCCACCACCCAGGCCCGCACCCGCTCCCCGGCCCTGGCCTTGACGGGGGCGTGGTCGTATCCGGCGGCGGTGCCGTTGAACATCCAGCCGTCGGGCCGCACGTCCCGGATCTTGGCCGCCTGGGCTGCGTCTCCGGGCTGGCCGAGGTACAGCTCGCCCTGGACGAACAGGAACTCCCGGTCGACCCGCGGCAGGCCCGGCGGGTCGATGATGACGGCGCCGTACATGCCGTGGGCGATGTGCTGGCTCATCGGCATGGTGGAGCAGTGGTACAGCCAGGCGCCTGCCCGGTCGGCACGGAAGCGGTAGGTGAGCCGCTCACCCGGGTCGATGGTGCGCATCGGTCCGTCGGGAGCCAGGGCCCCGGCATGGAAGTCGATCCCGTGTCCGATGAGCCCGTCGTTGACGAACGTGACGACGAAGGTGTCGCCGACCTTGCCGCGCAGCACCGGGCCGGGAACCGTGCCGTTGAACGTCCACATCCTGCGGCGCACGCCCGGCGCGACCTCCAGGTCGGTCTCCTTCACGCGGATCTCGACCTGGTGCTCCCTCCCGCTCCGCGCGGGCGGCAACACGGCGTCGTACGGCTGCCAGCCCTGCGACATCGGCGCGGCCGGATCCAGGGAGGCCGCGCCCTGCCTGCCACCTGACTGCCCGCCATCTGGCTGCCCGGTGGCCTGCCGGTGCCCGGTGCCGTGCCCGGTGCCGTCGTGCCCGGTGCCGTCGGGTCCGGCGCGGCCTTCGCCGCCCGGCCCGCCGGCCACACCGGAGGTCGGCTCGATGCGCATGGTCATGCCCGCCGCCCGATGCCCGGCGACGGTGCACCAGCCCTCCACCCCGGCCGCCAGCGGGGCCAGCCGGAGCACGGCGGTCTGTCCCCGCCGGAGCATCGGCGTGCTCTCCCCTGTGGACAGCCGCAGGTCATGGCGCTGGGCGTCGGCGTTGGTGACACGCAGCGTCAGCACCGTGCCCGGGGCGGCGTGGATGACGGCCGGCCGTACCCGCATACCCGACAACGTCACCTCCACCGTCCGCGCGGCCCCGGGAGCGACCTGGAGCTGGGGCGTGGTGGCGCCTCCTGACATCGCCACCGCCACGGCCGCCGCCGTCAGCAGACAGCCGACGGCCACGCCCAGCGGCGTGGCCCGGCTTCGCCCCTCCCGGTGGCGCGCCCGCGCGAACGCGGTCACGGCCAGCATGACGAACGCGGCCACGGGCGCGAGGACGAGGGCCCAGCCCGCCACGTCGAAGAAGGCGGGAACCGGCAGAGCCAGCAGCGCCACGCCGAGCGTGGCGGAGACCAGCCGGTACCTCCAGCCCCTGGCCAACAGGTCGGCGTTCTCCTTGAAACGGATCGGCCCGCCCCCGAGCACGGCCGGCAGCAGGTGCATCAGTGAGCCGAGCAGCACCTGCGGGAGGAACCCGGCGAGCATCAGCGGCAGCAGCGGCTCCAGGGCGGGCGCGAGATCGTCGGGACCGTGCATGACGACGAGGACGAGGTCGACGACCAGTGCGACGCCGAACCACGCCACCCCCGCGCCCACCGTCCAGGCCGCCCCCGTGTGCGGGCGGCGCCGCCGTACCGTCTCGGCCAGAGGGGTCAGCGCGACACCCACGGCGGCGAGGTAGACCGCCAGTCCGGCCACCGCCACCCACCGCAGCCCCAGCAGCAGGCCCGACAACGTCAGCACCAGACCCGCGACGGCCAGCCACAGGGCGATGCGCGAGCAGCGCCGCGTCAGCACGGACAGGCGGGTGCGCAGGAGCGTCGGCCACAGCATGAACAGCGTGCCGAGCACCGTGAGAGCCACCCAGCCGAGCAGGTTCAACTGCGCGTGGGCGGCGTGCATCCGCTCGTGGAGTACGCCGTGCCCGACGTGGGCGGCCAGCAGGCCGCCCAGCGTTCCGCCCACCGCCAGAGCGCCCATGGCGGCCAGATACCAGCCGATGATGTGGCCGAGCTGCCCCGGCAGCGCCCGCCTGGTCATCCCGGCCAGCACCATCGCATGCCAGACGACCACCGCCACGACCGCCACGGCCCCGGCCGCTGCCACCGGCCACGGTCCGACGGACACGCCGGCCAGGACCGCCACGGTGGCGGCGTTCAGCGTGCCCAGCCGGATGAGGCTGCCGCGCCGGTCCGGCGCCGGGGCGCGGAGGATCGCCGCGGCGAAGTGCTCGCTCCAGATCAGGATCGCCGTGCTGACCGCGCCCAGCAGGAAGAGGTGGACGACCAGCCAGCGCGGCGCGGGCAGCTGCGGCTGGGCCAGGGCGGCGGCCACGGTCAAGCCCAACCAGGCCACCACGACCGCGTTCGCCCGCAGATGCCAGGATGCGCGCGGCCGCGGCGGCGCACCGCCCGGCTTCTTACCGATCATCACCTCGACGGGTGGCATGCCAGCTTCCCTTCGCTCCGAGCCCTGGACGCGATGAGAGACACGACGTATCCGGCGAACGGCGGCACCTGCGCGGCAGCACGCCGGATCCCTTCGGGCAGGCCGGACGCGCCGCGGTCGCGGCGCGGCAAGCCGGAACCATGTCGGCCTCGTCCAACGGTCGTCGTCAGGCTAGGCAACGGCGCCGGGCCGGAGGGCGGGCGAAAGTCCACGAAGCGCGGGTCCAAAGTCCCTCCTGAGTTCCCCGCCGTTTCTCGAGGGACGCTCGGTCCGGCGAACAGGGACCTTGGTCCCTAGGCCGGTGCGACGTCCTTCGCGTGCAATGTGTGTGCTCTCGACAGAGGCGGCCGCAAGGGCAGGCGTCCATGAACGGGAAGGGGTTCCGTGGTGGCTGTGTGTGACGACTTCGCCGAGACGTTCCGGGAGGAGCACCGCGACGCGCGTGACCACCTCCTCGAGCTGATGGCCGCATTCGACGCCCGCGACACGACGCGCGCACGGCGTGCGGTCGCGGCTCTGACGGCCGTCATCGGCCCGCACTTCCGCTACGAGGAGGAATCGCTCTTCCCGCGGCTGATGCCGGTCGTCGGCGAGGAACACGTGGACCGGCTCTTCGCCGAGCACGACGCCGTCATCCGCGATGTGCGCCGGCTGCTGGAACTGGCCGACCGCACGCGGATCGACCCGCTGCGGGCCGAGCACGGCATCGAGCTCGCCCGGCGCGTCCTGTCGCACGTCGGCGAATGTGACGGGCTGTCGCTCATGGCCGAGACGCTGTCATGCGACCAGGTGATCGACATTCTCGCCGCCCGCGACGCCGCCCTGGAGAAGAACCTCGATCTTCTGACCTGGGCGGGCACGGTCCGGGCGCGCGACACAGGAGGAACGATATGACAACCGTGCAGGCACCCGCCGGCGCGTCGACGGCCGCCACGAGCGGCAGGACGACGGCGCTCCTGCTGGCCACCGCCGGCTTCGCGGTGAACTTCTGGGCGTGGGCGCTGCTCAGCCCGCTCGGGCCGGTGTACAAGGAACTGCTGGGCCTGACCCCGCTGGAGGTCTCCATCCTGGTGGCGGTCCCTGTCGTCATCGGCTCGCTGGGCCGGATCGTGCTGGGCGCCCTGACCGACCGGTACGGCGGGCGGCTGATGTTCGCCGTGGCCAGCCTCCTCGGCGTGGTGCCCGTGATATTCCTCGCCTTCGCCTCCAGCTATCCCACCCTGCTCGCCGGAGGGCTCGTCCTGGGCCTGACCGGCGCCACCTTCGCCATCGGCGTGCCGTTCGTCAGCGCGTGGTTCCCGCCCGAGCGGCGCGGCCTGGCCCTGGGCATCTTCGGCATGGGCAACATCGGGACCGCGATCTCCGGATTCGCGACGCCGTGGATCGCGGCTCAGTACGGCCGGCCGGCCCCCTTCCTCGTGGTCGCGGTGGCCATGGTCGCCGTCGGTGTGGCCTTCCTGGTGATCGGCCGCGACGCGCCCGGAACCCGGCCGGCCGCCGAGCCGTTCCTGACCAGGTTCGTGACGGCGGCCAGGCTGCGCATCACCCGGGAACTGGCCGCCATGTACGCGCTGACCTTCGGCGGTTTCGTCGCCTTCGGCGTCTACCTGCCGCTCTACCTGAAGGCCGAGTACGGGCTGACCACCGCCGACGCCGCCGCCAGGGCGGCCGGTTTCGTGCTGCTCGCCACGCTCGCCCGCCCGGTGGGCGGCTGGCTGTCCGACCGGATGGGCGGCGAGAAGGTGCTGTCGGCGGTGCTGGCCACCGTGGTCGTCTGCGCCATCGTGGTCTCCTTCGCCCCCGTCATGGTCGTGGCCACGCCCGGATTCCTCGTCATGGCCGCCGCGCTGGGCCTGGGCAACGGCGCCGTCTTCGCGCTGCTCGGCCGTGGCGTCCCCGGGTCCATGGTGGGCAGCGCCACGGGAGTGGTGGGCGCCGCGGGCGGTCTGGGCGGCTTCCTCCCGCCCATCGTGATGGGCCTGATCTTCCAGTCCACCGGCTCCTACGCCATCGGGCTGATGCTGCTGGCGACCATGGCCTGCGGGGCGTTCGTCTACTGCTGGTTCATCCTCCGCCGGCGCGCCTGAACGGTCCGCGGACGGGCTCGTGCCCGTTGCCTGTCCTCGCCGGTCACTCGGGAACGAGCTGTTCAGGGGTGATCCTGTCCCAGGCGGGAAGGGGGAGCATGATCGCGGCAGCGGGGAACAGGCCGTGCTCCTCCTTGTCGATGTGCCGGTGCAGCCGCTGGACGGCGGCGAGGACCAGCGCCCAGTCCGGGACCGCCCGGTTCACGCCGAGGAGCGCCTCATGGATGTCGGCGTGCTCGGCGCACAGGCGGTCCACCTCGTCGGCGAGTGTCCCATCCGCTCGCAGCTCCGCGAAAAGACCGCTCTCTTCGGTGGCGGTGTGCGGAACCAATCGGGTGAGCAGGGCGTCCAGCAGCGCCAGGGACTCGTCGTGGCGGCCGTCGTTGATCGACCTGCGCAGAGCGCCGGCGATCTCCTGGATCTCCACGTGCTCCCTGGTGAGCTGCCCGATCAACGGGAACTCCCGACATCCGCAGTAATTGCACATCTCTGACCTCATCGTGTGGTTTTGTGGCCAAGGATGCCCGCCCGTCCAGCGTGCGGGCAGGGCCGACAGACCCGTTCCGAAGGGTCGTTCGGCCCTCGTGAAATCGCCGGGTGGTCGGGACAGGAGATCCCGACACCGGCCAGGCGGTCACCGCCTTCGCTGCGACGGATCACGGACTGCCATGGCGGACGGTGCCGCGTCAGGGGCGCCACGGCCGTGCGTCGAGGACTTCGTGGAGGGGACGGCGCGTCACGGCCGGGACCGGTGGACCGTATCCCAGCCTCAGGAGCATCTGCACCTGGCCCGGCGTCCCGGCCCGCAGCCCGCCGTACCGGTCGTCTCCGAGATCCAGCGGTTGGCTGAACAACGACGCCGACACCCCGTGGGCGGTGGCGGTGAGCAGGAGCCGCTGCAGGGCCTGCCCCGCGGCCAGCCAGTCGCGCGGGCCGTCGCCGCCGGTCAACAGGGCGGCGATCTGCGGATCGCCTTCGTAGGCGGCCACCTCCAGCCGGGTCCCGAGGCTGAAGTCACGCAAGGGGAACCCGCTGTCTCTCGGACGCGGGCCGAAGGCGTGGCTCGGAACGCCGTCCGCGCGCGGGCCGTCGCCCGTCCAGCGGGACAGCTCGCCACGGTAGGCGTCATCGCTGAACAGCGCCCGATCGGCGGCGGCGATCATGTCAAGAACGCGACGGGCCGCCCCGCCGCGCAGCATGACGAGACTCGCCCCCTCCTGGCGGACAGCGGCGACGAGATCGGCGACGACGTGAGGAGGCAGCGAACGATCGTCGAAGGGAAAACGGTTGGTGCGCCGACAGGGGATCGCGGCATGCAGCCGTCGCTCCTCGGCCGACGGCGGCTCTCCCGGGGCGGTACGGACGACAGCCAGGAGATCGGGCGCCGAGCGCGGTGCGGGCAACGGCAGGACGCGAGCCTCGCACCCGGTCATCCGGATGGACAGCCTCATGTTGAACAACGCCGCTCCGCAGCTCATGACCAGGCAGCGCCCGAGGGGATCGACGACCTTCAGCCGGCGACGGAGGTCGGCGTACACGGAAACACTGTCCTTGAGGTGGTAGAACAGCCACGGCTGGGTGTTGTGCACCGAGGGCGCGGCGATGGCGGCCTCGATCACGCGGCGCACGCCCGAGCGGGTGTCGAAGGGCTTGGTCATGCTGCTCCTCACGTTGCGTCCCAGGTGCGCCCACGCCATCTGCTTCTGAAGGGCCACGCCTGACGCGGGCGGGGAAGGCATGCTCAGGCGCGACGGTTCGAGCCTTGCGCTCCGTCCTTGGCTCGGCGAAGGTCTTTGGTCCCGAAAACCATGACCGTTCGTCACCAGCAGGCGGCGACGGCGGTCCGGCCAGGTCGCGGCGCGCCCCATCCGCTCGTCGGCGAGGCGCGCCGCGCGCCACACCGTGCCCGGGAGTCGGTGACGATAGCTGCCAGACATGCCGCGCAAGATTGGCAATTTCCCCCTATAGGCCAAATCCCGACTTCGAATTAGTCTCCGAGTCATGATCGGGTGCCCTGACCGGGTGCCCGTTCACGTTTCACCCGCCGGGGAGGGTCGTCGAGGTCCCTCCGGCCTGCCCGGCGGTGGGTGACGAGCCTTCCCGGGGTCCATGCAGTCCCTAGGGAGGATTCTCAGTGCCGAGCAACCCCCAATTACCCTCGATCAGGCTCCTGATCACCTCGGCGGCCGCGTTAGCCCTGGTCGCGTCCGCGGCTCCGCCCGCCCTCGCCGGTCCCACCCCCACCCCCACCCCCGCCGACAAGGCGAAATGGACGGCGACCCCGGTGACGGGCGGCGAGCTGGTGGACGGCGCCAAGTCGGCCACCGGCAAGCTGGCCAGGAGCGACGCGGCCTTGCTCAGCGCCACCACGCACGACACCGTCAACGTCGTGGTCAAGCTGGACTACGACTCGCTGGCCGCCTACCAGGGCGGGCTGAAGGGCCTGCCCGGTACCAGCCCTGCGGTGACCGGCAAATCCCTGGACGTGCGCAGCGCCGACGCCCAGAAGTACGGCAAGCACATCGAGCAGGTGGAGAGCGAGTTCCTTGAGGCGCTGGGCCGTACGCTGCCCGCCGCGAAGGTCGGCCAGAAACTGCGGGTCGTCTACGGCGGCATCGCGCTGCGGCTGCCGGCCGACCAGGCCAAGACCCTTGTCAAGCTGCCCGGTGTGGCCGCCGTCCAGGCCGACAAGGCCGAGCAGCTGCTGACCGACTCCAGCCCCGCCTTCATCGGCGCGCCCGCGATCTACAGCAAGCTCGGCGGCAGCGCCGCCTCCGGCAAGGGCGTCAACGTCGGCATCCTGGACTCGGGGGCCTGGCCCGAGCATCCGCAGTTCGCCGACCCCGGCGGCCTGCCCGCGCCGGGCCCGACCAAGGACGGCACGCCCCGCGTGTGCGACTTCGGCGACAACCCGCTCACCCCGGCTCCCGACGTGTTCGCCTGCAACAACAAGCTGATCGGCGGCGCGCCGTACCTGGAGACGTACAACGCGGTCTTCGGCGGCGAGGTCTACCCTGACTCGGCCCGTGACTCCAACGGCCACGGCACGCACACCGCGACCACCTCGGCCGGCGGACCGGTGACCGACGCCAACCCGCTGGGCATCAGCCGCGGACCGATCCACGGCATCGCGCCCGCCGCGCAGGTCTCGGTCTACAAGGTGTGCGGCGCGGAGGGCTGCTTCCCGTCCGACTCCGCACAGGCCGTCGGCCGGGCGATCCTGGACGGCGTCCGCGTGATCAACTTCTCCATCTCCGGCGGCACCGACCCCTACAGCGATCCGGTGGAGCTGGCCTTCCTGGACGCCTACGCGGCCGGTGTGCTGGTGTCGGCCTCGGCGGGCAACGACGGGCCCGGCGCTGGCACGGTCAACCACCTCAGCCCCTGGGTCACCACGGTGGCCGCCTCCACGCAGAGCCGTACCTTCCAGTCCACGGTCACGCTGCGCGGTGCGGGCGGCGTGACGGCCACGGTCAAGGGCGCCTCTGTCACCGGCGGCGTCGACGCGCCGCTGCCGGTGGTACTGGCGTCCGCTCCGCCGTACTCCAACGCGCTGTGCACGACGCCGGCTCCCGCGGGCCTGTTCGCCGGGAAGATCGTCGCCTGCGAGCGCGGCCCCAACCGGGTGCTGAAGAGCTTCAACGTCAAGCAGGGCGGCGCGGCCGGCATGCTGCTGTACAACTCCAGCCCGCTCGACGTCATGACGGACAACCACTGGATCCCGACGGTCCACCTGGACAAGCCCGACGGCGACGCGCTGCGCGCCTTCCTGGCCGCCAACCCCGGCGCCACCGCCTCGTTCACTCAGGGCACCAAGGCGACCTGGCAGGGCGATGCCATGACCACGTTCTCCTCGCGCGGTCCCGGCGGCGACTTCCTCAAGCCTGACGTGACCGCGCCCGGCCTGCACATCCTGGCCGGCACCACACCCACCCCCGAGAGCCCGCTGGAGGGACCGCCGGGCAACCTCTACCAGGCGATCGCCGGCACGTCCATGTCCTCGCCGCACGTGGCGGGCTCGGCGGCGCTGGTGTTCGCCCTGCACCCCGACTGGACGCCAGGACAGGTCAAGTCGGCGCTGGAGAGCACCGCGACCACCAAGGTCACCAAGCAGGACCGGACCACCCCCGCGGACCCGTTCGACTTCGGCGGCGGCCGTATCGACCTCACCCGCGCCGGTGACCCCGGCCTGACCATGGACGAGAGCGCGGCCAACTTCCTGGCCGCGCAGACCGACACGCTCAACCGCATCGACCTCAACCTGCCCTCGGTCAACGCGCCGGTCATGCCCGGCGTCATCACCGCCAAGCGCACGCTCACCAACGTCACGAACGAGACGCTCACCTACACCGCGAGCGGCACCACGGTCGATGGCGCCAAGATCGTGGTCGTGCCGCCGCTGATCTCCGTGAAGCCGGGCAAGAGCGCCAGGATCAGCGTGGTGATCACCGCGCCCGAGCTGCCGGACGGACAGTATTTCGGCCAGGTCAACCTCAAGCAGGTCGGCGGCAAGCGGGATCTGCACCTTCCGGTGGCCTTCGTCCGCAAGGAGGGCGCCGTCCCGATCGACCAGACCTGCGCGCCGGCCGCGATTCCCCGTGACACCGGCGAGTCCGTCTGCACCGTCACCGTCCAGAACAACACCCTGGCCGACGCCGAGGTGACCGCGCTCAGCACGCTCGACAGCAAGCTGCGCCTCAACTCCGTCACCGGCGCCACCAAGATCGGCGCCCAGATCGCCACGGCCAAGCAGACGCTGGCCGCCCGCCAGCCCGACAAGCCCGCCATCGCCCCCGGCGCCAGCCCGGCCGGCTACCTGCCGCTGGATGCCTTCGGCATCACGCCGAGCCCGATCGGGGACGAGCAGGCGCTGAACTTCACCGTGCCGGCGTTCGTCTTCGCCGGTAAGACCTACAACCGCATCGGCGTCACCTCCAACGGCTACAGCGTGGTCGGCGGCACCACCAGCGGAGAGGACGTCACCTTCCAGCCGCAGACCCTGCCCGACCCCGCCCGCCCGAACAACGTCCTGGCGAGCTACTGGACGGACCTCGACGGCTCCGGCACACCCGGGGTCTACGCCGCGACGCTCAGCGACGGTGTCAACCGGTGGCTCGTGCTGGAGTGGCGGGTCAACGCTTTCGGCACCACCAGCCTGAAGGTCTTCCAGCAGTGGATCGGTCTCAACGGGGCCGAGGACATCTCCTACACCTACGATCCCGCCAACCTGCCCGGCGAACCGCCGGCCGGCACCGGCCTGACCGTCGGCGCCGAGAACGACGAAGGTACGGCGGGCGGCCAGATCACCGGACCGCCTACCACCGACCTGCGCGTGACCAGCACGCCAGGCGCGCCCGGCGGGGTGCTGACCTACACGATGAGGATCAAGGGGGTGGCGACGGGCGTCGGCTCGGTCACCACCGCCACGTCCACGCCGCAGGTCAAGGGCATCACCGTCGAGGTGGACAAGATAACCGTGCAGTAGCCTTCTGAGGGGCCCGGCCCGCCGGGCCCCTCACCTGTCGAGGTGCTCGGGCCGTTCCCTGCGGACCCAGGTCACCCCGCGCACGCCGGCCAGCTCGACCTCGGGCCCGTCACACACGACGACCACCTGGCCTGGACGGAGCTCCCGCGACAACCGGGCACCGGCCACGTCCGCCAGAGCCTCACGGAACTCCTCGACGGGCACGGCGATCGCCACGATGTAGGAGACCTTCATGGCTCGTGCGCGGCTGGGTCGATCCCACGGGCGACGAACCGGCGGCGCGCCGAACGGTTCATGACAGCCAGAATCGGCAGCCGGCGTTCCTCGCGTCAAGCCCGCCCGAGACACGGGAGAGGGGAGATGCGTCGCCCGAGACGGCCGGGGAAGCCGGGCAGGGTCGCGTCTACGGTGTCCCGACATGTGAGCCCCCGCCCGCCGGAGAACGGCGGGCGGGGGCTCCTTCGCGTGTCAGCCTTCGAGCGAGCTCGCGGGCGAGGCCGGCGTTTCGACCGCCTCCAGCCCACCGCGCAGACGGTCCTGACAGGCGGAACCAAGGGTCAGGTGCGCGGGACGCGCCAGCGCCAGAACTGGTCCGTCCACGGGCCCTGCTCCTCCATTTCGAGAAGGGTTTCCAGGTCCTGGGCACCCTCTCTCGGAGCGATGACGAGATCGGGCTTCTTGGGGGAGGCGATGAGGAAGTCGGCCTGGGCCGGGATCAACTGCGTGCCCGTGGAACGGTCTTGACGATCATGAAGGCGCCTTTCGTCGGAAGGGTGCGTCTAGTTCACACGCATACGCCATCATGACCAGGAGTGATGATTCGCTACCTTAAGCCAGGTTTCGTATTGTCCCAAGGGCCGACATCAAGGTTCATGCACCCGCGATCGTCGGCGAAGGGCCCTGGTGGCCGCATGATTCCATACGAAGAGCCCCGATTCCTCGGGGCCCGTTTTCCTGCGTCACTCGCGGATGATGTCGACCGCCGGCGACAGGAATGCAAAGAGGCGTGGGGGGGCTGGGCACCCACCCCACAGGGGTTTTATGGCCGGGGGGTGTGGGCGTTTAGGGGTTTTTTTTATGGGTTTGGAATTTTTATAATTTGTGAGTGGTTT